>JAYSXU010000553.1:0-11434 GCA_043716965.1 Fimbriiglobus sp. | reverse complement strand
GTCAAAACTCTTTGGCCCCACCGCCACACCACCCGTAAATTGGCAACTTCGGCCCGATGACACGGTTAAAAGTCCGTCGGAAATTGAAAACACGGTGCCACGCAAATTCTCTAAGTTTACACGCAGGGAAAGGTCGGCAAAGGGCCTACAATATCACGCGGCACAAGAAAATGCACTGGAAAAATTC
The DNA here is from genome assembly GCA_043716965.1 of Fimbriiglobus sp. GTDB lineage: Bacteria > Planctomycetota > Planctomycetia > Gemmatales > Gemmataceae > Fimbriiglobus. Next base: position 11,247 of record JAYSXU010000553.1, on the reverse strand, counting down.
CCAAAAAATCCAGCCTCGTTGTTAAAAAAAGCGAGCAAGCGTTACTTTGAAGAACTGGAGTTTTGGTCCACCGAGATACCAGAGGCACAGTTTTCTAAAAAGCTTGCGCGGACAAAACGACACATATTAGACCTTGTTTGTCATTTGAACGCTGGAGATTTTCCGCACGAGCTTGAAGGCTTTGTTCCCTTGCAACCTGGAAAAATAAAAACCACTTTTTGTGATATTTTTAAAAACTTCGCACCCGAAACTGAAGTGTGGGTGGTGCTTGACTATAAAACAGGAAAAGTAAGCGATGAAAACAATGAACAATTAGATTCTTATCTGCAGCTATTGAGCAAACTCGCAATTTCGGAATGCCAAATTCCAAATGCTAGAAAAAATTCTCTACCGGTCATTCTAGGCCTGATTTGTTATGATTTCAAATTTTCAAAACATCAAAGCGAATCCTTGGAACGACTTTGGGAGAGCGTAGGGCAACAAGTGTATTTAGAACAATTTGGCCTTGTTTTTAAAATGCTTGAGAATTATGGATTTTGTCCAACTCCTGAGTTTGAGTTTTGATTTCACTGTTTTCACTGTTTTCACTGTTTTCACTATTTTAAATCGGGCCCAAGGAAAATCACAATGCATTTCAGTTTTCTATCTTATACATGTTCCGTTTTAGGGGCATTCTGCGTTGCAAATTTTGCAGCAGCCAACGGCGACTTCAATCCCACACTCGTAGCGGCTCCTGTCGATCGAATTTTTGCTCCCGTAGGATTTGATAACAATGACAATATTGAAGTTATTCTTTACGGCCATTTCACCAACAGTTGCTCCAAAATAGGTCCAACCGCGGCTAAAATAGATGAGGCCACCCAAACAATTAACATTTCCATGCAATCATGGGTTTACCAATCGAATAGGTGCCTAGTCCTCATGGCCTTTATGTCCAGGGCTGCACACGTGCTACAATGCCGTGAACAAAGGGAAGCAAACCTGCGAAGGGGAGCAAATCCCAAAAAACACGGCCCAGTTCAGATCGTAGGCTGCAACTCGCCTACGTGAAGTCGGAATCGCTAGTAATCGCGGGTCAGCAACACCGCGGTGAATGTGTTCCTGAGCCTTGTACACACCGCCCGTCAAGCCACGAAAGAGAGGAGCCGCCGAAGTCAACTTTACCGTTGCCGAAGCGGATACTCTTGATTGGGACTAAGTCGTAACAAGGTAACCGTAGGGGAACCTGCGGTTGGATCACCTCCTTTCTATAGGATTAAAGATTGTCAGCTACACGCTGATAAATCATGTCGCCTGCTCTCGGTTTGGCTGTCTACCAACTACAAAGATAGAAACCCCGCGCGACGAAAGTCACGCGGGGTTTTTTTTCGTACAGTGCTACACATCGGCAGCTACGATGCAACTTTAATGCATTGTAAAACGCCGGTTTTCAACCCCACGGGGGTTGTTCCATTAGCCCAGGGTTGCGGACCGAAGGTCCGTTACCCTGGGAACCCGCACCCATTACCAATCCGTCCAACTGTGGGCAATAGGGTGGATATCCCCCAAGGCGGAAGTGTCCGGGTAATGGGTGCAGATTTCCCAGGGCGGAAGTTTCCCAGGGATTCACCCTGGGCTAATGGAACAACCCCGGTGGGGTTGGAAAACGAAGATTGTCGATCAACGCCCACCGACGAACGTGACGCTCATTCGCTTCCAGGATATTTCAGGATCACGCCATGCACGACGACCTCTTCCGCACCCTCCGTTGCCCCATCGACCCTAGCCGCACTACGACGCTTCACCAAGACAAGGACCAAGTCATTTGTGACGGCTGCGCCGTCCGCTACCCCGTCAAACAGGGGTTGCCCATCCTCATCATCGCCGAAGCCGAGCTGCCCGAAAAGTACCCCGAGATGAAGAAGCTCCCCTGCCTTCGCAACCGTTCGTGATCGGGCATAGTGCGAGGTTTTTGTGTAATACGGAATTCAGTTGTGTTGTAGTCCAAATGCTGCGAAAATCACCGTCTAACAGACGAAGTCACACTCACTCTGCGTATGCGTTGTCGGATAAACTGATACGTAGGTCGAATTAAGCAGAATTAGTTCTGTCTAATAACTGATTAGTCAGGGGAGACGAAGCCCCGAGCCGGAGTGTTTGCGGGAGCGGGTCGGGCGGTTGTCAATGAGGTGCTACTATGATCCGGTTTTTCTTCATTTTTGTATTAAGCATCACACTCGTGATAGCTACTGTCGATGACACGTTTTCTCAGAAAGGGTCTGGGGGCGGCGGGAAAGGTGGGGGTGGCGCGGGGGGCGGTGGAGCTGGCGGGGGCGGAGGAGGTAAGGGCGGCGGAAGTGGAAGCGGAGGGGGAGGAAGCGGTGGTGGTGGGAAAAGTGGTGGTGCCGGCGCGAGTAGTGGAGGAGCGGGCGCGAGCGGTGGCAAAGCTGGAGGTGGATCGTCCGCCGGGACCGCCGCAGGAGGCGGCAAAGGTGGAGCGCCGACAGGTGGGGGTAGCAATGCCGGTGGCCCGGCAGGGAGCGGTGGCAAGGGTGGCGCACCGGCCGGTCCTGCCGGCGGTGGAGCTAAGGGCAGCACATCTGGCTCAAGTAATGCGTCAGCCGGTACTAGCGGAAAGGGTGGCCCGACCGCAGGTGGAGGCAGTAAAGGACCAGCTTCAAGCGGCTCGGCGGCTGGCCCATCTGTTGGCGGTCGTGGAGAGGCCACAAGTGGCAGCAAAACAGCTTCCGCTCAACCGTCATCGACCGGAAAGGGGAGCGGCACTCCCGCCGGATCCAAATCCGGCTCCGCGTCACCACAAATGTCGCCAGGAGCGCAACGGTTCAGCAACTTCTTGACCTCACAACCGAATGCGACCGACGCAAAGACTGGACAACCACGGAACACTAACACGCCACGAAGTTCACCGATTAACCAGCACATGTCCCCCGGTGCCCAACATGTAAGCGACATCCTCGCCTCACAACCGAATCGGTCGGAGGCGCGGACGGGACCGTCCGCAAGCACAAATAGTAAACCCACGTCCGGCACTTCGATATCAATACAAGGTTCTCGACCTGCGCCCTCGAATCTGGCGGATGGTCACCTCAATTCGGATTTCCTCGATCCGATTGCTGCAATCATCGTCGGTACTGTGAACGCCGCGCGAGGGATACCCGCGCCCACAATTCCGAAGGGATTGTTCAGACCAACTAAATTGTTGCCACCGATGCGGGATCTGCGGACTCCGGGACCGACGCCACCGACTGGCCCATCAAATTTCCCCAACTGGCCAGAGTTCCCCGGCAATACCCAGCCATACGCACCGACCGTACCGCCACCTTCGGGCCAGCCACAAGCTGCTAAGCCTAACAAATCATGGCGGTCGTGGCAATAAAGCTATGACAGACACATTACGAGATCTACGAGGTTACATTGATGCCACGAAAAAAGCTCTTTCAAATCGCCGCACTGGTCTCACTGATTTTCGGCTTCGGCTTCGTTGTGGGCCACTGGCTCATTGCTACCGTGCAAACGCGACATGAGCCAGAATCAATCCGAAACGCTGAACAAGAATACACGACAGCAATGAAATTTGAAAGCCTCGGGGATTTGGACCATGCGATGGAACAATACGAGCGTCTGAAGAAGGCGTTTCCGCACCATCCGACTATCGACTACTCAATCGGCATCTGCCGCCAGAAGCAAGGCAAGCCAGTCGAGGCGGTCGAGGCCTTTCGACGTATCGCCACCGCACCTGACGGGCTAAAAGAAATTGTCGAGGATGCAAAGGTACGCATCCAAAAATTATTATCGCCTGGACTTACGCCGACGCAACAAACGTATCTCGACATGGCCGTCGAATACCTGCAAACGGGTGAGGATTTGAAAGAACAGGCCCCGCCTCCGGTGCCACCGATGCCGACGCCCAGCACCCATGTGCTTCCCCTCGATCACGCCGTCCGGTATTTAGAAGCGTTGCGGCAGGAGAAACCTGATTACATCCCACTCTACTTTCGGCTTGGTATCGCTTATGAGCTGCTTGGACGGCATCTCGATGCCTACCACGCTTACCTACTTTACCTGAACGGTTACGAGCAGTTTAAGATTCCGTTAGGGAATCAACAACACGAAATCCGTCGGTGGCTACTCGTCTGCGAAACGGCTCTCGGGCTTGGATCGAATCAGCTGTTCGTGACATCCTACGATGCACCCGGTCGGTTTCTCGCGCACAAGACGGTCGCTAATAAAGAAGTAGCCGAGTTGTCGCCTGTGACCTCGCTCGAAGACCGCGTGACCACCAAGTTGAAGGTTAGCCACGGAATTGCAGATCAAACGGACGTGTCGTTGGAATCGGGTGCTAAGCCGAACCACTACCTGCGACCGGCAGCACCGGGTTTGGAAGAACTCATTTTCGGGCCGCCGACCGACGAGCCTGCTAAGAAGGAGTCGGTCTTTAAGATCGTGAACGGCTTGGGTCCACAAGAAAATGGTTGGATCTCGTTTGAATCCCGTAGTCGTCCAAACTGGTTCATCATCTTAGGCCCTGCCGGGAAGATGTTTCTTCGCCCCAAGGCTGACACCGATGCGTTCCGGCGGTCGGCAACGTTTCGCATCCTCGGTCCGTGGAATCCGGCAATTCCGGTCAGACCGTGATCCCAATACGGTCGCTCGGAACATCCATCCGTCCCGGTTGCCCTAGACGACTCGCCCCCGTCTCGTTATTCACGGCCCTGTGATTGTGGCACCCGGTTTGTCATTGTGGTATTTGTGAATGGTTGCCCGCTGCTGGGCTATGGGGTTGGTTCTGGCGTGCAGCCTTGTGGCCAACTCGGCGCGGGCTGACCTGCCGGCGCGCCCGTACCACCTGCCCAAGTACGACCTCGATATCGTCATTGACGTGCCGCAGAAGCGTGTCGAGTTCAAACAGCGGGTGACTTGGACCAACACGACTCAGACGCCGACGCGGCAACTCGTCTTCAACTTTTACCCGCTCTACAAAATCCCGGACGGCGAATCGCTGCTTCTGTCGAAGACGCTCGAACTGTTGCGGATGCAGCCGTCGTATGGCATCGACCGGCGTGGGCGGCACGGGCAGATTGATTCGGTGCGACTGTGTGACAGCGGCAACAGTGAAGTCTCGTTCCAGAAGCGGACGGACAACCAGACGGCGTTCGTGGTGGAACTTCCGCAAGTCGTTACGCCTGGGCAGTCGGTCACGGTCGAAGTGTCGGGGTCGATCCGGCTGCCGAACATTCAAGGGCGTTGGGGCCAGTGGGACGGGATCACGTTTCTGACGAACGCGATGCCGGTGCTGGCGTTCTGCGACGATCGCGGGTGGCACGACATGCCGTTCGTACCGTGGCACCAGCCGTTCTGGAACGAAGCGGGCGTGTACACCGCCACCATCAAGTTGCCCGAAAATCAGACCCTGGCCTGCTCCGCCGACATCGCCAGTGAAACCGCCACGCCCGACGGGTGGAAACGGATCGTCACGAAGCCGTTCACGGGCCGCGACTTTGCGATGGTCTGTTCGGCCAAGTTTCACCAGCACAAAACGAGCGTGAAGTTGCCGGACGGCCGCGAGGTCGCGGTTCGCTGTTTGGCGCTGGATCGGCACGATTTCTACGCCAAGGAAATCCTGCGGATCGTCGAAGCGGCGATCCCGGTTTACAGCAAGTGGTTCGGGGCGTTCCCCTACGACCACTTCACGATCGTCGAATCCTACTTCGGGTGGAACGGCAACGAGTGCGCCGGGCTGGTGATGATCGACGAGCGGGTATTCGACATGCCGCACCTGGCGCACGGCTACGTCGAATACCTGGTCTCGCATGAGACGTGCCACCAGTGGTGGTACAACCAGGTCGGCACCAACGGCTACGCCGAGACGTTCATGGATGAAGGCGCCGCCACGTACTTCACACACCGATTGATTGACGGAACGAGAGGCAAGAATAATCCGTTCATGCATTGGCCCAAGGGCGGCGAGTGGTTGCCGAACATCAACCGGGACAACTATCGGTTCTCCGGCATCTACGGTGCGATCCGCCGCGAGGACGCTCCGGCGGCGGCAGGTCCGCTCCCGGATTTCGGGCACCTCGCCGGGCTGTTTAGCGGGGCGTATGACCGGGGGTCGAAAGTCTTCGGCATGATCGAATCGCGGCTGGGCGAGGAAGCGTTTCTCGACTTCATCCGGATGCTGGTGAAGAAGTATTCGTTCCGCGTTCTCTCCGCACAGCAACTCAAAGAAGAACTCATCGCCTACGCCGGGCCGGAAAGCGCGGAACAGTGGAATCAACTTTTCGATCGGTGGGTCTACGACCGCGGGCTGACCGATTGGGCGGTCAATTCCGTGAAAATCCGCAGTCGCGGGCCACGGCAGATGCAGGGGAATCGGCTGGCGGACGGGCATTCCGTGCGGGTCGAAGTGCAGCTTTCGCAAAACCGCGAGTACGACGAACCGACCACGCTGGGTTTCCAATTCGCGGACGCGGACGGCTTCCCGGTCCGCATCCCGATTGGCAATCCAGGCGGCCTCGCGGGACTCGAACAGTACGACGTGGAAGTCGAGCCGAAACGCAACGGCGTGACCACGGTTCGGTTGACCTTGCCCGCCGAACCGACGCAAGTGATGGTCGATCCGGACCGCATCTTGCTGGACGCGAACCCGGCGAACAACGTGTGGAACCGCCACCCCAACGTCCGCATCGTGCCGTTCTACTCGTTCCTGTACGACACCGATTTAACCAACGATTACGACCGCTGGAACATCAACGCCGGGCCGTGGATTTACGGCGCGTTCTACTCCGACCCGTGGTTCACGCGGGCGACCTTGCTCGGGGCACGGGTGGGGGCATATCGCACGCAGACGTTCACGGGTGGAGCCTATGCCGCGTTCCGCCCGGATTACCGGGATTTGGTGGTGGGCGTCGATGGGTTGCTCGACCACTGGCCGACCCCGCGAACCCAAGTGGGGTTCAACTACGAACAGCGTGTCGGCGGCCCTTACGGCGGGAACGACGGCGAAGAAACCGCGAAACGGGCGGTGCTTTATGCCCGGTATGTCTTGCGGTACGGCAGCAGTTTGTACTTGCCGCCGTTCAGTTACGTAGATGGCTTCACCGCGTACCAGGACAACTTCTTGCCGAACGCCCGCGAACAATCGCCGGGTGCCCAACGCCCGGATTGGTCGTGGTTGAACGGCGTGCATTATCGGTTGAATCTGTACACGCCGTACTGGGATCCGGAACGGGGCATCTGGGTCGATCTCACTTACGCAGCCGGAACGGCCAAACTCGACAGTCGGGTCGGTGCCCAGCAGATGCGGGCGGAACTGGCGACAGCGCAGAAACTGCCGGATGGCTTGGGCTATTTCTCGGACATCAAGTTCGCCGCACGCGGGGTGGTGCAGGGGGCGTTTCCGGAGCGCGGGCAGTTCTTCGCGCTAGGTGGCAGTACGCTGTTTCGGGGCTTTGACCTCGCGCAGCGCCAGGGGAGTTTCCTGTGGGTCGTCAACGCCGAAGCACGCTTGCCACTGGCCCGCAACGTCCGCTGGAACGTCGCCGACGATGTCATCGGTGGGCGAAACCTCTCACTGGCCGTCTTCTACGATGTCGGGGCCGTGTACAATGTACGCCACAACGTCGGCGGTGTCGCCCATGCCGTCGGTGCGGGGTTGCGGCTGGACTTGGCGTTCTTCAGCTTCATCGAGCGCGCCACAATCCGCCTGGATGTCAGCAAGACCATCAACGCCGCCACGCCGGTGCAAATCTGGTACGGCGTCCAACACCCGTTTTGACCAAGAAAGTTAACCACGGAATACATGGAAATTACGGAAGAAATCAAGAAATTTGAGTTTACCGTTGCTCACGACTGGCGGCCGATTACTCAGTTCTTGCAAATTCCTTCACTGTATTTTTCCGTGCTTTCCGCGTATTCCGTGGTTAACTTCTTGGTTTACTCCGGCAGCGGCTTTCCGCGTGTCTCTGGGGCGATGACGATGAGTATGAGGCCGATGCAGTACACCCCGGCGACCACGGCGCAGGCGCGGCTGTAATCGTTATCAAATTGCGCCAACAAGTTTGCCATTTGCAGGTTCCCTGCCGCTGCGATGATGCGGCCAAAGTTGAACCCGAACCCTTGGCCGGTGGCCCGCACCGAGGTCCGGAACAACTCCGGCAGGTAGAGCGGCAACCACCCGTAAAACGACGCCGAGATCATCCCGAGTAACCCGGCTGACGCGATGAAGGCTGTGTTGTACTCGGTGTTCAGCCGGTAGAAACTGACCATTGCAGTTAGGGATAACACGCAGAGAATCGCGTACACCAGCCGTCGGCCAAATCGCCCTGCTAGAAGTGCCCCGAACATGCAACCGAAGGCAGCCCCGATCGAGGACACGATTTGCAACGTCGCTCGCGCATTCGGATCGGTGCCCCCCGGAAGTTTGCCGACCCACAGGTACATCCACATCAAACCCGCCCAGGTGCCGAGTAACGGAACGCCACTTAACCCCGCCGCGAGAAGCATTCGACGTAACATTCGCTGTTGTTCGGAATCGGGCAACAACGAGCGCGAAAGGTAGCCCCACGCCGGGTAAAGGTATCCGCTGGTGACGAACACCAACCCGATGACCGAACCACCAATTCGGAAGCCGAGTGAGAGATCCTTGACCGCCCACAACGCGACGACACCACAGGCCGCGATGGCACCCACAAGTACCCCGACGAGATCGCGCGTGGACCAGAACGACGCTGCGCCTGCTTTTTGTTGCCGTTGCCACTTTTCGGACTCAGGGACAAACATCCGGATGAACAGCGTCAACAACGCCGGTCCCGTGCCGATGAGCATAAGCAATCGCCAATTTTGATTGACCGTCAACGTCGCCGCAAGATCGGTGGGCAGGCCAGCATCGGTCAGATACCGTGGTAAGTCGGCGCCGATTCGGTTCAGCAAAATGGCGATGCCACCACAAATCGTGTAGCCAATGTTCCCGAACGCGCCGATCCACCCCGCCATCCACGCCCGCGATTTGTCCGGCCACACTTCCATGACCAGCGCCACGCCCAATGCCCACTCCCCGCCCATCCCGAGCGCCCCGAGGAACCGCAGACACGCCAGTTGCGTCGGGTCACCTGCTGCGGCACTCAGCCCGCTACAAAGCGAGTACGTCAACACGCTGACCGTCATTGCCCGGATGCGACCGATTTTGTCACCCAGCCACCCGAACAGTACGCCGCCGGTTGCGGCACCGATCAAAAACGCCGCCATCACAATCCCGTACCAAAGTGTGACATCCGATTCGCTCGCCGTAGGTCCGCCCAACAACTCGGTGACGGCAGGCCGACCAATGAGCGGGAAAAGGCCCATTTCCATGCCGTCGAACATCCACCCCAACAGCGCCGCCGCCAGAGCCAACCAACGCCCCCGTGACGGTTGTGAAGCGGGATCGGGAGAGTGTGCCATCGGTGCCTCATTCGCGGAACAGAAACGAGCCGGAAACGATTGCAAACGTCTCGAACTTGACGTTTGAAGTATAGATTCTGGTATTCCCGGCGAACCGGCGACATCAGTCGCCTGGGTGGTCTGCCGCAAGCAATGGGTCGGTTATTACGCCGGCGACTTGGTTGTGGGGGTTGCCACGAGTAAGATTCCCAACACTTGCCCGGAACTTCACTGCTCATCCCACGGAATTGCCATGCCCCGTTTTCTGTCTGCACTCTTTGTTGTCATCGCCCTGGCGGCGCCGGGGTTGGCCTGGAACAAGGCGGGGCACATGGTCACGGGGGCCATTGCGTACAACGTCTTGAAAGAGGACTCACCTGAGGTGTTGGCGAAGGCGGTGGCGATTTTGAAGGCTCACCCGCAGTACGAAAAGCTGTGGAAAAAAGATGTCGAGAAGTTGCCGGAAGCCGACCGCGATCTTTACTTGTTTATGCTGGCCGCGCGGTGGGCGGACGACATTCGCGGCAACAAAGATTACGACCAGCCGGTGTGGCACTACATCAACTACCCCTTCAAACCAGACGGCCAACCGGGCAGCGTCAAGGCGTTGCCACCGGACGACAAAACCAACATCGTCAAAGCCTTCGAGTTGAACGTCAAGAAGGTGCACAACGCGCCGGAAGACGTGGATAAAGCGGTACCGCTTTGCTGGCTGTTCCACCTGATCGGCGACATCCAGATGCCGTTGCACGCGACCAGTTTGTTCAGCGAAACTTTCCCCCAAGGGGACCGGGGCGGCACGCGGTTCTACATCAAAGTGAAAGCCGACTCGAAACCGATCAACCTGCACTGGTTCTGGGACGACCTCATCACCGGCAGCGACGATTTCCGGGACGTGCGGAACAAGGCGATTGAACTGCGGCTCCGCAAAGAGTTCGCCAAACCCGAACTCACCGAACTGAGCGAAACTAGCTTCGAGAACTGGGCGAAAGTCGAAAGCCTGGAGCTGGCCAAAACCGTCGTCTACCGCAACGGCAAGCTCGAAGGCGGCAGCGGCGAACTTTCCGCCGTCGTCCTCCCCGATGATTACCCCCAAGTCACCAAGCCCGTCGCCGAACGCCGAGGCGTCCTCGCCGGCCACCGCATCGCCCAAGTGCTACGCGACGCGCTGAAGTAGGTAAAATTAAGATTCACCCGAACCGGGTCTAACAAATTTTCCGGGCTGCGATCAACCGAGCCACGACCGTTAGGGAGTGGCCTAAACAGCCACCCGCGTTACGCTTCCACGTTGGCAACCAACCAGTTCCCATCCGCGTACATCGCACCGACGGCAACACTGCGTATCGTGTGTGGCGAGTTGGGCCACTCCCTAACGGTCGTGGCTCGGATGATTCCCTGCCGTCTGGCTAGTCCACGACCCACCGAACCCGGCACCCTGACCGTCATTTGGGTTCCGGTGGCGACGGGTCTTTTGAATCTAGGGATCGCTTCATTAACTTCTGCAACCCGTAGCCAATGCCGATTGCGGCGAGCACGCCGAAGGCTCCTGTTCCCAGCATCATGAAGTCACGCCGTGAGGGGTCGAGATAGGAGCGTTCGGGATCGTCGGTCACGAGTTCGACGTTGACTTCCAACCCGGTCCCGGACTGTTTCACGGCTTGCGGGCGGGTCGGCAGTGGCGGCAGTGAGGTCGGGATGATCGGGTCCGTGGCGGTGCCGGGTGGCTTTTTCGGCTCGACCGGAAATTCGATTGACGATTCGGTTTCTAGCCACGCTTGATACGCCGGTAAAATTGCGGACTCCGCGACATCCGCACCGTCCGTCGGC
>JAYSXU010000552.1:0-1258 GCA_043716965.1 Fimbriiglobus sp. | reverse complement strand
TCAGTCCGCCGGTGGTGACGCCGGAGCACACCGGCGGCCTGACGTCGCGCCGTTCGCCGGTGTTGACGCCGGAGCACACCGGCGGACTGACGTCGCGCCGTTCGCCGGGTACACGATCACTTGAAAACGAAAATATCCAGACAAACTTCCACCACCAAAATACGATGCTCACTCAGCGAACAACCACGCGACGAGTTCGTCTTGCATCACATAGTCGGCGACGATGATGTCGGCGCCGAGTTCGAGAAGCACTTCGCGTTTCATAGCGTGGATGCCGGTTTCGGGTGGTTCGACGCTGGCGATGCCGACGGTCCTGCCACCGGCACGTTTCATTTCGACGGTTTCCGAATAGCCATCGCCGAAGCCGATGAGCGTGTCACTGGTGATGGCGTTGTCCTGCAAAATCTTCTCGATCACGGTTCGCTTGCTGAAGTTCGGCGTGTTGTGCGCGGGGGCATAAATGTGTTCGCCGAAGTAGGGGGACAGGTTCAACAACTCGGCTTCCTGGCGAACAAATTCGAGGTCGGTGCCCGAAGCCAAGTACAGTTTCACGCCACGGTTTCGCAGGTTGTTCAACAGGGCGTGGGTGCCACGCGGCGACCACTGCGCCGGGGTTGCGGTGCCGGCTGCGAGTTGTGCTTTGCGTTGATCCGCAATCGCAAACAGTCGCCGCAAGAACTCCGTTAACAGACCGTCCGGGTCCGGCGATTGGTGCCCCCGTTCTTGGGCGATTGCAGCAAGTCGTTGCATTTGGAAGATCGACGGTTTGCCGCTCAACATGAGCATTTCGCGTTCAATAAACGCCTTCGCCGTCGGGTCGTTCAGCAGTTCCGCACCCATTTCGGCCATCACCCGAGACCACCCTTCGCGCAGTAAGGATAGCGTGCCATCGAAGTCGAACATCGCAGCGCGAAACGGACCCCGGCGGAGGTTTGGGTTGCGGATTTCGACGCCTGTAAATTCGGCTGCCACGCTACAATCCCCTTGCGTTTGGAACCCAGCATCGGTTACTACCGGCACTCACTGTTCGCTTTCCTTGCGTGTGATTTGTTATGGACTCGGCTCGCTTCACCTGGATCGACCTCGCTTGGCTCTTCGTCGTCGCGGTGGTGTCGTCGGCGCTTTGTCTCCACAATACGGCGCCACTGGGTGCCACGTTTGATGAACCGTTTTACATTGCCAAGGGTCTCGACTGTTGGCGCACGGGCAGCTACAAACCGCTGATGTCTGCCGGCACGATGCCGTTGCCGGTCGATGT
>JAYSXU010000551.1:0-3771 GCA_043716965.1 Fimbriiglobus sp. | reverse complement strand
CTCGAAGACACACGGAACCGACCGCCCGAAAAACGAGTCAAAAGCTTGGCAGTCCGCGCCCTCGCTTATCTTTCCGATGGCCTGAAGAACCTGGAACGGGAGTAGTGCCGTGCCGAGTGGCTGTTCATCCTCGACCCCGAGCGCCGCCCCAGCGGCAGCGTGCCCACCCGGCAGTACCACGCCGTGCCCGCTTGCTGCTGGCCCCTTAACTACCGAACAAGCACAAAAGTTGTTCGATGAAATGGCCGCCCAACCCGACATCGCGTTCAAGTTCCCCGTCGATGGTTGCTACTCGCGTGCCCACTTGATGGCGCAACGGATGCAGGCGGAAGGTGTCACTCCTGGTAAAGCCTGGACGTTCGCTTCTGGTCCAGGCGACCCGCTTTGGGTCAACACCCCGAACCATCCCGACGGCCGCGTGGAATGGGGCTATCACGTGGCACCGACAGTCCCGGTTCGGAGTGCCGACGGCCGGACCCAAGACATGGTCATGGATCCGTCGATGTTCGATCGACCTGTTACTGTGAATGAATGGCGCGACGCCCAACACGACCACCCCAACGTCGTGCAAACCCGGCTCGGCGAACCACCCATTCCCGCAAATGGCGGGAGTGGTTATTGGCCGGGAGCGGACCCACCAGAAGGGGTTGATAACAACGCAAGGGAAACGATGGAAGATTACAAACGACGTGAAGGCACTCGCGGACATTAAAGAGTCGCGGATTTCGATCCCAGGAAACTCGGTACCCCAGTTGCGATTTTGTATTGCATTGAATCAGTGAGGTGCAGCGATGGCAGACCCAATAACGGACCGATCAAAACTCTTAATCGTCAGCGACCTGACCGAATCCGATACCGTGGCGACACTCACCTTCGCCGACAAAAAAACCGCCACGTTGCCAAAAACCGAGAAGGACTACGACTACTTCATCAAACTCATCAAACGGGGTTATGAGCGGAAGCACCCGGTCATGCTGACGATCAACAAAGCCAAAGCCGTCACCGATGTCGGGCGGAGTGATAATGACATTGCGGTGTCATTGCCCGACGACGACGCCAATCGACGGGTCAAGGTGATGTTCCAAGGGCACGACGGGACGTACTTTTTGCAGCGTGACCACGCCGACTTTGACAAGCTGCACAAACTGTTGACCGATTCGGTCGCCAACAAAAAACGGCTCTGGTTCGCCGCCCGCAAGCCGTCGTTGATTCTTGACGACTTGATGGAATACATAGACGCGAAGGAATAAGGCTGGTCCCGAGAGATGCGAACAGAAGCCTCGACAGAGAGAGTAGCCCAGGTCGGAGTCGAACCGACAACTCGCACGGTTTAAGGGTGCTGCGTCTACCAATTGCGCCACTGGGCCGAGTTCATTAAATCAGTACGGGAGGAAGGAATCGGACCTTCATTGTCGGTTCCAAAGACCGATGGCTTACCGTTAGCCGACTCCCGTGAAACGTGAACAACAGCGGTGGCAGGACTCGAACCTGCACGAGGCGCTTTAACAGAGCGCTGCCATACCGTTAGGCGACACCGCTAGGTGTGAGTACAGTTATCGCTGGTCGGAATTGCGTTGCAATGGATTGCCCAAACCGCGTTGCTGCGGCTGATTCAATCCAAGAGTGAATGGGAACCGTTTCATGATCGAACCGCGTGAGGGTGTCTCGTGCCTGATAGGGGAGGGACACGAGACAGGCAGAGTGGTTCACGGCGGGCGAATCTTTTTGATAAGGTGCGCCGTACCGGGTGCGGAGGTAACGGGATGGGGAACGAAGCGAATATGAAGCTGCAAGTCGAAAGAATGCTCCGCAAGAAGCCCGCGTAGCTGTGCTGCGATTGTGAGACCTAAGACACCGCCTGCCATCAGCCAAGTGACAACCCGGTGTCAATGGTCTCAATTCAAAGATAGGGTAGCGCCAATACGTGCTGAAATGCAAAAATCGCCTGTCACGACGAGGCTTACCCTGAGCTACTTATCGGCACTGACGTATGACCGGAACAGGTAGTCGGTGCCCCGTGCTGAGGCATGGCAGCCCGCGCACTCTGCCAACCGGCCCTTCGTCACTGCCCGTTCGGGGGTGAGCGTGACGAATGCGTACTCCCAGTCGCCGCCCGCCGGGTCGAACCCCGCGGCCCGCTTGGCCATCACAGCGTAACACTGCAATGGACCCGATGCCAACCTGTCGGCGTACTTCTCCTTAACGACGACCGCACCGGCTGGGAGCGGCTTGCCGTCGCGGAACGCGGCGATGGCATCTGGGCTGACACGCACGACGATCGAGTATCCTGCGTGCGGGCCGTGCAGTTTGGCCTCTGCGTTATGCGCTTTCGCCTCCACCGGGGTCGGCGCGCGGCAGTCAGCCCACGAGTCCGGGCCGACTTGGACAGGCTTCTCAGTCGCGCTCGCCCAGGTCGAGAACACCGCTGGCTCGACCAAGTCGGGCGAAGACACTGGTGACGCCGGCGGTTGGCAACCGCCCACAAGGACTATCATCAGCGGCCAACCAGATGTACGCATCCGTTCCGCCCTCGATTCGTTGCCTGCCATAAGACACTCCGTTTCGTGACAGGCTGGTTGGGCCACTCCCTGACGGTCGTGGCTCGGAAAACCGTTGTGCATCATAGAAATTCGGCGTGATTCAGTTTCCCCGCAGAAGCAAACTGCGGCACTCGTGAAAGCCTGCATTTCTTGCTCGTGCTGCGAGAGCAGGCTCTTGCGCTGGGGCAGCCTCCAGCGACTCGTCTTTCGGGTCGAGTAGACCCTGTTGATGGCGATTCCAACAATCCGCCCACCCCTCTCGGTGTGCTCAACAATACGTTGCGGGACCGTTAACCTCGAACCGCTGTCCGTCCTTACCGTGAACCACGTACAGCAACGGTATGTCATCGGGCACGACCACCTGATAGCCCGGTAGTTCAGTAGCAGCTTTACGTGTTTGACACGAAGCTGTGAACAACAACAATAGTGCTACTGCAAGCCATCGCAATGCGTGGGTATCGAGTAGTAGTCTCACGGCATGTACTCGGCAAAGTCGGCGAGATGGTCATCATCATCCGAGACGATTACGAGTTCCCCACGGCCCGAACCGGGTTGACGCAAAACCGGCGGACAAGATGCGTCGGTTGCGGTCAGTCGAGCGATGGGTTTATCGTTGCATGTGATGAGCAACTCTTCGCCTGGGGACAGGCGGTCAATCAGTGCGGGGAGATCGCATTGGGCTTCGGCCACGGTGACAGTTGGCATCGGGTTTCCACCATCGAATAGGGTTCGGCATCAGTTCGGTGCTTGTAGAATAGCCGCTTCTCATGATAACAGTCAACACGTTCGCGTAGTGGCGTTCACGCGGCTGTTGGTGAAATCTCCTGGCAGGGTGCCCTGATGGACACGCTTTACCCGATGAAGTTTGAGCCGATTTTTAAGAGCATGTTGTGGGGCGGGCGGCGGTTGCCGGGGTTCGTGAACCGGCCCGCGCCGCACGACGACCCGATTGGCGAGGCGTGGGTTCTGAGCGACGTGGATGGGAACGTTAGCACCGTGGCGAACGGGCACTTCAAGGGGTTGTCGTTGCGGGAACTGCTGGCGCAACACGCTCGGGCTGTGTTCGGGGACGCCGTGCCGGCGGACGGGAAGTTTCCGTTGTTGTTGAAGTTCATCGACGCGCGGCAAGAACTGTCAGTGCAGGTTCACCCCAATGACGAACAAGCGGTGCAGATGAAGGGCGAAGGCTTTCGTGGCAAGACGGAAGCGTGGGTGATTTTGCACGCCGACC
>JAYSXU010000056.1:0-6304 GCA_043716965.1 Fimbriiglobus sp. | reverse complement strand
GTCGTCGTCGGGGTTGGCGTTGCGGACGTCGCGGAGCAGGTCTTCAAACCAGCGCAAGTGGGCGGAGGTCGGTCGCTCCGGGAACTCGTTGCGGATTTGAAAGTACGACCGCATCTGACCGAAGCCGTGGTACAGCCAGAACGCGGCGAGCAACAAATAACCGCTGAATTGTCCGGCGATAATCTGCCGCGTGATCGTCGAGAGGCCGAACGCCATCGTCACGAGACCTTCGATCAAAATGCCTTCCGGCGCCGGGAAAAAGCGGTTGAAGATCCCCGCCGTGAACTCCAGTGCGGCCAGTGCAAGGTACAACAGGCCGAACAGCCCGAGTTGCTCACCCTTGGGCAGCAAAAAGTACCAAATCGCCAGCATGAATACGCCGAAAAACAAATTCCCCGTCGAACCGGCCCGCACGCGACGGCAGAGTTCCCGGTACGCGGCAACGTTCCGGAGGACACGGCGGGTTTCATCGCCCGAAGGTTGCTCGTCCATCAAGACCCCGTGTACACGCCAATGGAGATGAATCGGAATGGGGCTATTGTCCGTGGTTAGTTCAGGACTGGCAACGACCGCCCGTGGGGATTCCCGTCAATAAACGATTTCTCATGAATCGCAGGGGGTGCCGAACGCCCCGTTGCGGGGCGTTCGTCGATCAGTTCGTAGAAGAAGTTGCGTTGCCGTGGGGTCCAGCCCGCTTCCCGGATCGCGGATTTGATTTGTTCCAACGTGAGATAATGGACCGTTCCTGCCGAGGCAACCACGTTCTCTTCGATCATCAGCGACCCCATATCATTCGCGCCATAAAATAGCGCGAGTTGACCAACCTTGGCACCTTGCGTCACCCACGACGATTGAATGTTGCGGATGTTATCCAGGTACAACCGGCTAATCGCCTGCACTCGCAGGTACTCGAACGAACCGACCGCCGGGGCGTCGGCCATCTTGTGGCCGGGCTGCATCGTCCAGCAAATGAACGCGGTGAACCCGCCGGTTTCATCTTGTAATGTCCGCAAGCGATCGAGGTGTTCGATCCGCTCCGCGTCGGTTTCGATGTGGCCGAACATCATGGTGGCGGACGACCTACCGCCGAGTTGGTGCCACACCCGAGAAACTTCCAACCATTCGTCAGTCAGGGCTTTATTCTTCGTGAGGGCCTTGCGAACCCGATCGACGAGAATCTCCCCACCACCGCCCGGCAAGCTGCCCATGCCCGCTGTTTTTAAGCGGCGAAGTACGTCCACGAGGGGTAGCTTGTTGATCTTGTGAAAGTGCCAAATCTCCGGCGGGCTGAAGGCGTGCAGATTGACGGTGGGGAAGCGGTTCCGCAGGTCGGTTAGCAGTTCCTCGTACCATTCCAACTTTAACGACGGGTGCATTCCGCCTTGCAATAGAATCTGGTCGCCGCCGAGCGCGATGGTTTCTTGTATTTTTTCGTAGAGTTCTTCGCGTGGCAACACATAGGCATCACTGTCACCCGACTTGCGGTAGAACGCGCAGAAATCACACACTGCGGCGCAGACATTGGTGTAGTTGATGTTGCGGTCGATGTTGTACGTGCGATACGGCTCGGGGTGCAACCGCATTGTAACCGCGTGCGCGGCACGACCGAGCTTGTGCAGGTCTTTGCACGCCATCAGTTCGACGCCTTCGGCGAACGTGATCCGTGTGCCGTCAACGGCTTTCGATAAGATGCGGTCGATTGTTGTTGTCATTTTGGTTGCCGACACTTTGGTTGCAGACAAGGGACACCCCCGGAGGCGCAAGGTCCAGTTCCACGGCGAGGGAATAGTAGCGGGCCAAACCCGCCAGTTCCCGCGTGCCAAGATCGTAATGAATAATGTTCGTCAAGTACCGCCGACAGTACCCCGAATTCAGTCCCAGGTGTGGTGCTTCCCGCGACGCAATTTGCCCGGCGCGGCTCAGCCCGAACGCCTTCGCTTTGCCGAACGCGGCAACCGTTTTCTGGGAAAGTTCTACGTCATCTCGCACCGCCCACAGCGCGAACACCATCGGCAACCCGGTCCAGTCCGTCCATTCTTGCCCGAGGTCGTAAGCATACGCAAACCCCGGCAAGCAGGCCCGCATCGCCCGGTCGCCGATGAGTAGCACCGCGTCCGTGGTTAGGTCGTCCGCTTCCATATCAATGGGAAGCGGTTCAATTTGCGGCGTGATCCCGTAGCGTTTGCGAAGCAGGATTTGCGTGAGTGCCGCACTGGTCCGGGAGCCTTCGTCGAACGCTACGGTGCGAATCTCCGGCCACGGAACCCGGCTAAACAACGTCACACTCAGCACCGCTCCGCGACTGGCGATCGACACACCGGGGATGAACGAGTAGTTCTCGGCGCGGAAGTATTCGATCACCGGAATCAGCCCGATGTCAAGTTCCCCACTTGACATCTGATCGGCCAACCGGCTGGGGAGTTCGAGCGACAGTGCGATTTCGGGCGCGAAGTCGGTCAGCCCCTCAATTAGCGGCTTGGTGTTCAGGTAATTGACCGCCCCAACGCGGATGCGGTGTGCCATGTCTTGCCCACCTTTTCGTGTACCCGGCGAACGGCGCGACGTAAGACCGCCGGTGTGCTTCGGTCCAACACCGGCGGACTGACGTCGCGCTATTCGCCGGGGAAATCATTTCCTGCCGCACGTCTTACATCCACACAACCGCAGGACCGCGCAAACAACAACACCCCCGGTGGGCCGGAGGTGTTGCGTTTAGTCATTATGCGATCTTACGAATCACTGGCAAGTCGGGACGCAAACCGGAACGTAGCGCGTCACGCAGTGGGACACGGTGTACGGTTCCATCGCACACGTTTGAATTGGCACCATGCGGCACGTTTGAATCGCTTCGGTACGGGGGGTGCATCGGGTCACGTACCGGCAGTGTTGTTCTTGCACTTGGCGAACGCTGCACTGGCGGACCGTGCGGCATTGCTCTTCTTGAACGACCCGGCAGGTACGAACTGGGTTGTAGCGAACGTGTTCTTCTGGAACATATTCACAGTGTCGCCGGGTTTCGTAGCGAACGTGATCTTGCTTGACCATGCGACAAGTCGTGTAGGGCACATCTTGAACAACCGTTTCCGGAATCCGTTGGCAGTGCCGCCGTACTTCGTTGCGGACGTGGTCTTCCTTAATCACTTGGCAGGTCGTGTACGGAATTTGCACCGTTCGTGTTTCGGGCACACAATACGTGTGACGTTTCGTAACCATGCGGGTGTGGGTTTCTGGCACCATGCGACACGTGGTGTACGGGATGTAGTTCACATGGTGTTCGGGCACGGTATAACACCGATGTTTGGTCACCATCGTGGTGTGATCTTGGCGTACCATCCGGCACGTCGTGTACGGAACTTGCACAACCTTCTCTTCGGGCACCCGGTAACACTGTTGCTTGGTCACCATCACGGTATGGTCATCACGGACCATGCGACACGTCGTACGGTTCACAGGGATCATCTCACAATAGGCCACCTGCCGGCAAACCGGAACTTGGACAGTGTTGTACACCGGCTTACGAACGTATTGCGTGTCACACACGGTGCGGCATTCGGTACGTGGCACGAACACTTGCCGGCAAACCGTGCGGCCTGGACATTGCACTTGTTGTGCGACAAGTTGGCCGGGGCAGTACCGTGTTGTACAAGTGCAAGGATCGAACGAACACGTACCCGGCAACCGCGAGTATTGCGTCGTCACCGGACCGGGGATGTATTCGCTCACTGTTTCGTTGTGCCCGGTTTGAATCTGCACCACACGACTCGTCGTGACGGGTTCGACGACATAACTCACACGAGTTTCGGTGCGGTAATCGGTCTCCGTGCGGTAGCGGGTCACTGGTGAATAGCTGGTGTGTTGTTCATACACTGGTCGCTGAGTCGAGTACGTCACCGGCACTTGGTAAGTCTGCACTTCGTTGCGATACGTGGTGTATCGCTGCTCCCGGACGTGTTGTTCATACACCGGGTGATACGTGGTGTGCGACACGGGAACTTGATAGGGTTCCACGACTTGGCGGTAAGTTGTGTAAGGCTGCTCTTTCACATGTTGCTCATACACAGCGCGATTCACGGTGTAAGAAACCGGCTCTTGGTAATCTTGCACCATCGTGCGGTTCACGGTGTAGCACTGCTCGCGGACGTGACGCTGATACTCGTTACGATACGTGGAGTACGGTATCGCAACCGTATATTCCTGCACGACATCCCGGTAAAATGTCCGGGCCACTTGGCGGACGTGTTGTTCGGTAACTTGGTGCATCGTCGAATAGGGCACTGCGACTTGCGTTTCCCGCATCACCGGACGGTTGACAGTGTAGCGTTGCTCTTGCATGTGCGTTTCGTAGATCGGGCGGTTCACCACGTACTTTTGCACCGTATCAAAGTATTCCGCAACTGACCGATTCACCGTGTACGGCACGGCTTCAATATGTTGGTCGTATACGGTGCGGTAGCTGGTGTCCGTTTGGGGTTGCATCACGGTGCGATACACCGGGCGATACCGGACTTCGTTTTGCACTTCCGAAACGGGTTGATACGCAACACGGCTCATCACAACCGGCGGCGCACATTGTTCGGGTGCCACGAACGCAGTTGGGTAGCTGCACAAACCGCAATGCGACGCCATTGCTTCAGCCGGCAGTAGACCGAGAACCATAACCACAAACAAACTGTATCTCATCACACGCCCCGGAATGGTGTCGTGAAGTGACAATATGGAGGCCCGGCGCAATACACTGCCGAGTACATGACTCCAGTTTGCCCGATAATCCCCCGTAAACAACACATCCCACCACAAACCCTGCCGTTCCCACAAACCCGCCGCCATCGAACCCGCGTAAAGTGGGGAAGTTGTTCCGTGCGCTTCATCCGTATGTGCGCCACAACCGGAATCAAATTGCCGCTGTGCGTGATTTAGTGATTGTGATTCGCGCTGATTATCCGGACTCAGCCGGAGATAGGACCGAATTGTTGGCAATCAAATACCCACTCGGTATGGTGGTGCTATTCGCTGCTAAGCCAGACACGAATTTCCCGAAGACAGGAAAGCAACCCCATCATGAACGCACCCCGCATCATCACCGAGTTACCGCGTTTGGCCCCACGGGGTTTGGACACACACAAAGGAAGTTATGGCCGCGTGGTCGTTGTGGCAGGAAGTCGAGGCATGACGGGCGCGGCGGTGTTGTGTGGCAGCGCGGCGTTGCGAGGGGGGGCGGGGATTGTGCAGGTGGCGTGCCCGGCGGACGTGCAGAGTATTATCGCGGTCGGGAACCCGTGTTACATGACGTTCGGCATTCCGCAGTATGCAACGTGTACCTACTCGGAGGCCGGGATTTCAGAGTGCGTCGGTTTCTGTCAATCCGCCAGCGTGATTGCGCTCGGGCCAGGTTTGGGCCGTCGTCCCGAGGTCATTCAGTTAGTAACCTCCCTCCTTGGTGCCCATCCCACGATCCCGATTGTGCTGGATGCGGACGGAATCACGGTGCTTTCGCCGATTCCAGAGGCGGTTCGCAATCGGACCGCTCCGCTGGTGCTGACCCCACACCCTGGCGAATTTGCCGGACTGCTCAACATTCCAATCGCTGAAGTGCAAGCCAACCGGGAACAACTGGCCGTCGAATTTGCGAGACAACACAATGTCGTGCTGTTGTTGAAAGGCCATCGCACCATTATCACAGACGGCGAACGCATTGCGTTCAACCCGACAGGCAACCCCGGCATGGCCACGGGCGGTTCTGGGGATGTGTTAACGGGGCTGATTGCCGCACTCATCGCACAAGGGCTAAGCGGATTCGACGCCGCCCAACTGGGGGCATGGGTTCATGGCCGCGCGGGAGATTTGGCAGCGAGCGAAGGGTCGCAAGTGTCACTGATTGCGTCCGATTTGCTCGACTACTTACCGCAAGCGTTTCGAGAAATCGAACCTCTCATGTCGCGTCCATGACGATGGCGCCGTTTTTGCCGCCAATGCTGAACCCGACGCATAGAGTACGACGAGCCAAGCGGCCGATAGCACATCCACAATGGCACCTACGCAACATAGAAAGAAACGCTTAGTTGGAAGAATTGACTACAATCCCATACTGCTAACAAAATGTCCCAGCCGAGATGCCTGGGAACCTTGTCGTTTGCGGATTCTCAATTTTTGTTGGTAAGCCGTGAGGTTGTTGGACTGAAAGGGTTAGCTATGCCAAAGAAAACAAACAAGGCTAACGAGAGTTGGACATACGAGCCGGTTCCGAGTTCAGCTATTCGCCTGTTCCGAATGGCTTGGCAATTGGAGGCTTGGCTCCGCACGATGG
>JAYSXU010000550.1:0-3771 GCA_043716965.1 Fimbriiglobus sp. | reverse complement strand
GAGAACCGGCGGTCGAATCCGAAACGCCGGCGCAAATGCCATGCCGATCGGGTGGCCCAAAAGCGGATTGCCGCAGACACTTGTGTGTAAATGACAGGAGCACTCAGCCCAGGGTGAGCCGCTTCGGCGTAACCCTGGGTTCCCGGATCGCTACTCCTAGCAGTCTGAAGGACTGCGAGCCGACAGCCGGGACTGATGGCTGTCAGCCCTTCAGGCTGAGACTTTTTACGGTGACAACCCAGGGCGGCGTCGCCAAGCCTCCTTGCCCTGGGCTGGGTGCTGCCAGGCTTTCAGCCTGAAGGCAAAGAATGCCAGTGAAGTGAGCAAATTTACACTAATTCTCATGACGCTCACCCTGAGTGACGTGCTTGGTCAATTCTCTGGCGGTTGACACGATGGGTTCAAGGCCAATGGCGCGATCGTCCGAGCCACGACGGTAACGGAGTGGCCCAACCAGCCGCCCGCGCTACGCAGATCGGGTGGCAACATAACGTGGCGTGCGAGGTTGATTGGGCCACTCCCTTACCGTCGTGGCTCGGATGATCGGTGTTGATAGTGCGTCACGGGCTACTTGATCGTGACATCCACGGGGGCGATCCAGTGCTTGTGGTCGGCGTTGTAGTAGAGGTAGGCGCGGCTGGCGGGGCCACGGTACTCGCCGGGGGTTTCGGCGATGAGGTCGAGTCCGAACGTGATGGCTTGCTTCGGCGTCATGCCGCGCCAGTAGATCACAAGTTCGCGGCCTCGGGTTTCCCAGTAACTAATTGTGGGTTCGGTGCCATCGACGGGCTTGTCGGTGAGGGCCTTCAATTGCTTCATGTCTTCGGGCAACTTCAACCCGGCTGGGATGCCGACAATAGCAATCACCATGCCGTGCGCTCTGTCTTGCAGGTTCTGAACGCTCACGTCCAACCGCACGGATTCGCCTTCGCTCATCGTGGCCTTGTTCAACTTGGTATCGAGCTTGACCGCACACTCTGGCGAACTGATCGGCTGCCGCGTGCGGCAACTCCAGGCTACGGAAAGCGGGTAGCTTTCCTTCGTCGTGGTCTCGACGCGGACTTCGGTGATACCGGGTTTGAAGGTGGCGTCGGCGTCCGGGATTTCGACCACGATCGGCCCGCTGTCCTGATTCGTGAAGGCTTTCATCGCCACTTCGTTACCAGACACGAACACCCGAAGTGTGCCAGATTCCGCAGGCTTTTTGCTGCTGCGGGCGTATTCGATGAGCGCTTTCAGTGCCAGGATCGTCGATTGCGTTGAGCCGAACGAGCCGCTGCCGTTGCGTTGCGAGCCGACCCACTTCATCGCGTTCTGGGTGTTGGCCACGAACAGTTCGGGGCGGCCCGCTTTGATCCAACCCAGCACGGCATACGCCGTCGTCTCAATCAATAAATCGCGGCCTTGCGAATTCGTAATGCTCGTCTCCGCACCCGGAACGCTGCCGTCTTTGGCTTGCATCGTGGCAATGGTCTGGAGCAGCGTGACTGCCTCCGCTTGTTTGCTGCGGTTCAGCAACGTGTTGGCGACTAGTGCCAGGAAATACGGGTCACGTGCGGCCTTGCCGTCTTTCTCCGTGGCCAGTTTCAGCAGCGCGTCGATCTCCCGCGTCAGGTCCGATTGCGTCGCCGTTCCCTTCTCTGATTCGGTAATCGCCCACACGATGTACGCATTGGTCACGTGATTCGGGGCACGGCCAAACGAGTCGAGCGCGACGCTGTTTCGCTTGAAGCCGCCGTTGCCGTCGCGGCTGTTCACCAAGAACTCCTTGGTCCGCTTCAACAGCACCGGATCGACGGCGTAGACCTTGGCCATGTCCGTGAATTGCACGAGGCCATACGCCGTCAGCGCTTCGTGGGCACGGTCTTTCGCACCGAACCACTCGAAGCCGACGCGGGTGTCGATGCCGGTCTTCGGGCACTCGTAGCTGGTCAGGCGACCGTACCCTTTCTCCATCAAGTCCTTCGCCCGCTTGGCGATCTCGGGCTTGGCTTGGTTGGTCTCCTTCAGGTATTCCATAATCAGCACGTTCGGGTAGTTCGTCGTCGAGGTTTGCTCGAAGCACCCGTAAGGTTCGCGTAACAGGCCGTCTAGCCCCGCTTGCAGTTCGGACAACGTGTTCGGGTAAACCATGACCGTCGCTTTCAACGTGCCGGGGATCCACTGGGTCGGCAGCGTTAACTTGGCCGTCGTTTGCTTTTCGAGCAAATCGGACACAACGCCTTGAACCGGGAAGCCGTCGGGCACCACGGTGAGTTTACGTTCAACCGCATCCTGCAAACCCGGCCCGGCGTTTCCGGTCAGCTTCACGGCGAGTTCGCCGTCTTGCTTCTCCGGCAGTAACCGCACCATTTTGCGGGTGCCACCGTTCGCCGGTATCTCTGCGGTAAATGGGTTCGCGGTGCCGTCGGCCTTCAATCCGGTTAGGTCCATTGTGACCGTGGCTTTTTGCGTCTCATCAGTGCCGTTGGTCATGACGACGGGGATGTCCAGCTTGTCGGACGAACCGATTTCTTGTGGCAACTTCGGTTCCACGACGAACGGCTTCCGCACTTCGATCATGCCGGTCATCGCACCCACGCGGCCATCAAGAGTGTGGCCCGCGATCAGCACTTGGTAGGCGTTCACGGCATCGCTGAGCGTGAACGTCAGCTGCGCCGTGCCGTCTTGCGGCGTCACGATCACGGGCTGCCAAAGCAGCGTTTCGGTGAAGTCGGTGCGGGTCTGGCCGTCGCTCTCGGCAGTCGGTCGGGTGTGGGCGTATTGGCGCACCACGAGCGGTTTCGTTTTGGGAAGTTCGCGTTCGATGACACTCCACAAATTCTGCTGTTCCGGCGTAAGTGAGATGCCATCTCGCACCGCCGCTTGCTGTTGCCGAATCATTGCCGTTTGCAACCGACCACCCGCGCCCCGCAGTTGCAACATGTGGTTAGCCCGTAACTTTCCACCGATCCGCCGATCCGCCATCTCGTCACCTTCCGCTGCATTTTCAAATTGCCGCATCGGCATGGCACGGCCTTGCGGCATCATCTCTGGGGGTGCGACACGTTTTTTCGCTTCATCGGCTTTGGGTGCCGCCCTCCTCATTGCCGCAGGCCCGCCGGGGGCTTTCCCGGCTTGCATGGGAAGAGCCTTCTCCATGCGATTTTGCGGGGCGAATTCCCCTGGCCCACCACGACCACCTGGGCCACCAAGAAATGCGTCATCCTTCCCCTCATCGTCTTGCGCTCGACCGGGTGGAGCGACAGTGGCTGGGGCGGCCATAGCGACCTTGAACGGATCGTTTGGTTTCAACTTTTGGACGTAGACCACCCAGGATTTGTTACCCAACGAAGTCACCAACACGGTCGTAGTCAGGAAGAGTCCTAGCAGCAAAAACCCGAGCGCGCCGATCTTCAACCACCGGCGTTCCGGAGCTTGCGAACCCAGCGCCACCCGAATCGCAACACAGATTACGCCACACCCCAAAAGCAACGGCAGCGTCACGATCAACCAGTACCGGCGGTAGTCGATTGTGTCGTTGTAAAAGTAGAGTTCTTGGCCGACCTCTTGCAACTTGCTCCGGTGCATCTGGTCTTGAACAAGGATGGCGTTTCCGGCGGCGTCCGTTTCTTTGAAATTCGCGCCACTGCGTTGGGCTTTTTCGATCGACTCCACGTCGGTAGCCATCGCCTCGTACTGAGGCCAGTATTCATCGAACACGCGGCGAACATCGGGCTTCCAACCGACGGGCGTGGGACTTTTGGCACCCATGACCACAAGCAGGCGGTC
>JAYSXU010000549.1:0-3773 GCA_043716965.1 Fimbriiglobus sp. | reverse complement strand
GCGGCGTGGTTGAACCAAACCCACGCCTTGCGAATGCCGTCCAAACCCAGCGAAGTCGATAACCCCGTCGCGGCGATTGACACAGGTTCAGCGGTGATCGCTGTACTGACCCTGGCGGAAGTGGCGCAGTTGCCGAAAGACCCGGCAACGGGTGCTGTGTCGAGTCGCTTCCAAATCGCAGCCATGCCCGGTACCCGAACTTACTTCAACGCCGCTGGGAAGCCGGAAAAGACGGTGGGAACCGGGAACTACATCCCATATTTAGGTTCGCGGACGTTGATCGGGGCAGTACGGCAAGCCAGTCCGAACCAGGATGCCGCGTGGGACTTGTTAGCCGACCTGGCCAGCCCGACCACGAGCATCACGATACTGAACGATCCCATTACCGGCAGTGGCCCGTTCCGGCGTGAACACGTTGACCAAGGCCGCGACCCGTGGCTGGTTTACAACTTCGACCCGATTCGCCACCAACGCTTCGCGGATGCCATGCGAAGTTTCGTGGCACTGAACGTGAGCAACCCGACGGTCGTCGTTCGCACCCCCGACCAAGCCGCACTGATGGCCGCACTCGAAGCCGCTGTGCGACGCACCGCGATGGGCCAACAACCGCCCGCCGACGCCATGCAACAGGCTGCGAACGAGTGGAAAGCACTCGACGCCAAGCAGAACCCCGAAGAGTTAGTGAAGTGGCGCCGCAACAGCGTGGGGTTACCGTGAGTCTAGAAAAGCCCAGAAAGCCCATGAACGATCGTTCATGGGCTTTTCTACACTCAACTTACCAACCCAAACAGCACCCCACGCCGCCACTGCCGCCCAACATTGGTAACACCCGACGCTCGAAGGGCAGCTTCAAGTATTCGGCGCGATCGTACACGACTTTGCCGTTCATGTAGGTGTGTGTCACGTGGGTGGCGTTCTCGAACGGGTCGCCGTTGTACAGCACGATGTCAGCGACTTTGCCCGCTTCGAGGCTGCCGTAATCTTTGTCGATGCCGAGCAACTTTGCCGCATCGGAAGTGACGGCTTGGAGCGCTCCCGCGTGGCCCAGGCCGTTGGCGGCAGCGATGGCCGCTTCGCTCCGCAGGTTGCGCATCTTGGGGACGTAGCCTTCAAAGCTGGTGCCGATCACGACCGGCACACCCTTGCCGTGCAAAATCGCAGCATTGCCTAAAAGCGTGTTCTGTGTCTCCATGCTGCTGCCGGGGCGTTGCATGGTCGGGTGGACGATGACCGGGATTTTCTGTTTCGCCAATTCATCCGCTAGCAAGTATGCCTCGGAACCAAGTGCAATCATCGGCTTCAGTTTGAACTCTTCGGCGATGCGTAACGCGGTGCGAATGTCGTCGGCCCGGTGTGCCGCAAACACGACGGGCATCTTGCCGTCGAGTGCGGGCAATAACGCTTCGGACTTGGGGTTCTTCGGGGTTTTCTCGGGGTCGGCTTTCCGCTTGGTGCTGTACGTTTGCGCGTCCGCGAACGCCTTGCGAACCAGTCCGGCGACGGCCATTCGGGTTCCGGGGCCTTTGGCTTTGAACGCCTCTTTCGGGGTCTCGCCGAGGTTCACCCAAATGGCGAAGCTGGTGTTCAGTGCGGACGCTTCCGCCGTGGTGCCCTGGCAGCGGAACACTCCGGTGGTGCCCGCGATCACGTTCACCCGACCGGGGGTGGTGTGAACCGTGGTGACGCCGTTGGCCTTCAAAAACTCGAAGAGCGGTTCGGTGGGGTTGAAGCCGTCCATCACACGCAAGTCGGCTTGGTTCGGGTCGCTTGGCTCGTCCTGGTCCTGATCTGCGGCGATGTTCCACGCCCCGGACAACCCCGCCACGGTGCCGGGGTCGATGAGGCCGGGCGTGACTTCCTTCGTCAAAATCACCTGCGCGCCGAACGGCCGTTTTAACTCAACGGCGGTACCGATCGCCTTGATTTTGCCGTCTTCGACGACGATCGCACCCCTTTCAATCACCTTGCCAGTGCCGGTGTGAATTCGCCCGGCGACGACGTACAGCAATCCGGGCTTCAGTGCTTCGCGTGTCGTCGGGACGTCAGCAGGCGTCTCAACAGTGGTCAGCGGTTTCGTGCCGTCCACGGCAGGGACTTTGTTGCCGCGTGGCAGCGCATAGCCGCCGTCGCGGTAGGGCTTTTGGTCCGCGTTGGTGGCGTCGAACACCTTCTTGCCGTCGATCCACGTCTGTTGCACCTTCGTGTAAACCGAAAACGGCGCGCCGGACAGCACGACGAAATCCGCGTCCTTACCCTTCTCCAACGACCCGACGCGGTGGTCGAGGTGCATCACTTTCGCGGGCGTGAGCGTTAACGCCTTCAACGTCGCGGCCTCGTTCATGCCACCTCGCAACGCGAGGGAGCCGGTTCGCAACAAGAAGCGGCTTTCCGTGATGAAGTCGTCGGTGTTGATGCAGACTGGCACCCCGGCTTTGTCGAGGATGGCGGCATTCTCTTCGAGCAACCCGATCGTCTCGGCCTTCCCTCCAGGGCTATCAATGAGCGTCAGCGACACGGGGATTTTTTTCTTCGCCAGAATCTCCGCAATCCGGTAGCCTTCGGTCGCGTGTTGCAGTACCAACTCGAAGTTAAACTCTTCCGAAATCCGGATCGCGGTAATGAGGTCGTCAGCCCGGTGGCAGTGGAAGTGAACCGTGCGTTTGTGGTCCAGGACTTCGACCAGCGTTTCCATGCCAAGATCGGTATCGTACTTTTCCTTGGCATCCTTTTTCGCCTTGTACTCGCGGGCTTTCACGAACTGTTCGCGTTGGAGGGCGGCGATTTTCATCCGCGTGAACGGGGCCTGCTGCCGGTTCCGGCCGTAGCCCTTCGGGTTTTCGCCGTTGGCCATTTTCAAGCCGCCCAGCACTTCCGCACCGTCGGCGAGTTTGCCGGTGATACGCATGTCTTCGACCGTGTTGCCGCGTAACTTCACGTACAACGTTTGCCCGCCGATCACGTTCCCCGAACCGGGCATGATGTTCGCCGTGGTGATCCCACCCGCCAGCGCCATGCGAATACCAGGGTCGTCCGGCCAAATCGCGTCAATCGCGCGAATGCCTGGTTGGACGGGGCCGGACATTTCGTTGCCGTCGGCGTGAGCGGGCACAGACGGTTTCGGATAAATCCCGATGTGCGAGTGCGTATCGACGAGACCGGGGATGATCGTCGCCCCTTTCAGGTCGATGATCGTGGCCCCCGCAGCCAGCGGTTGACCCACCATGACCGTCTCAATTTTCCCGTCCCGAACAATCAACGACGCATTTTCAAGCGGCTTTTCATCGGTCCCCGTGTAGATCGTCGCGTTGGTGAACACTGTCACCGGCGGGTCTGCTACGGCTTGAGTGCGGGGAATGGAGATTGCAACAACAATCAGTGTGACAAGCCCGGCGACTGCGGAATAGTTCATCGGTTTCTCGCTCAAGAACAGTAATGTTCAATTTCCCTGAAGGTACGGAATTGCTTTCGGTGCCGCTAGGGGTAGACTGAGGCCGCAGGACGCCAATTCCAAGACCCCCGAGCCGGGACGGCTCTTTGAGGGATTATTCATGAGTTTCAAAATGGCCCGTGTGAAGGTGTTTCACACTGAAGTCACTGACGAACCGGGCGGCATTGCCGCGAAGCTGAAGCTACTCGCCGAGGCGGGTGCGCACCTGGAGTACGTGTACAGTCAACGGTCCGCGACCAAACCGGGCGTTGGCGATTTGTACGTGGCTCCGGTGTCCGGCAACGGGGAACTGTCGGCGGCGAAAAACGTCGGCTTGCACGAAGTG
>JAYSXU010000548.1:0-11481 GCA_043716965.1 Fimbriiglobus sp. | reverse complement strand
TGCAATTGTTTAACACCATTGTTGCCGGGAACGTGGACACGACGGGAGTAGAAACCCCGAACGAAATCTTCGGCACGATCTTCGCGCCGAGTACCAACAACCTGATCGGCAACGCGGGCACCGCCGGCGGGTTGGTCAACGGCACCCAGAGCAACATAGTCGGCGTCAGCGGCAAGGGAACCCTCCCGACCGCCGAGATTTTCAACCTGTCACTTGTTAACAATGGCGGGTATGGCAAAACTCACTCGCTAGTTCAGAACAGCTTGGCGATCGGTGGTGGCTCCGCCACAGTTCCCGGATATGTCGCCTACGACCAACGAGAAACGTCCCGTGGTGTCAACGAGGACGCCCCCGACATCGGCGCCTACGAAGTCCAGCACCCGTTGACGCCGGTCGGGGTGCCGCAGACCTACGCCCGCACATTCCTGCCCAAGCCCAGTGCGACGGCGAACGAAGCCTTTATTAAGGGCCTTTATCAGTCCACGCTACTCCGCGCCCCGGACGCAGCCGGGTTGGCAAACTGGCTGACCGCTCTCAATGCGAACGCACAGACGCGTGAGCAAATCGCCTACGGGTTCGTGAACTCGACGGAGAACCGCACCAACCAGGTGACGTTCTTCTACAAGTATTTCTTGAACCGGACGCCGGACCAACCAGGACTGAACAATCACGTCGCTTATTTGCAATCGGGTGCCGACGAAGCGCAGTTGATGACCAACTTCATTCTGTCGCCGGAGTTCTCCGGACAGAACAACAACGCGAGTTTCGTGAACCTGATGTACTACGCGATCCTGGGCCGCCAGGCGGACGCCGCCGGGTTCAACAACTGGCTCACCGCACTGAACGCCGGGAGCCTGACGCGACAGGACGTGGTCAACGGGTTCGTTCGGTCCCGAGAAGGCATCGATCGGGTTCTGAACAGTTTCACCAGCAGCTACCTTAAGCGAACGATCATGGCGAGCGAGGTGACCGCGTTCACCAGCTTGCTGAATACCGGCTCGACCTTCGGGACTGTCGCGGCACGGGTATTGAGTTCGACAGAGTTTTACACCGCCGCCGGGCAGAACCTGACGTGATTTTGTTTGAAGATGCAGCGCCGCCGGTTCTACTTCAGTTTCACGCAGACTAGTTTCGTTTCGTCGCGGACGAAGAGTCGCCCGTCGGCGAGTGCGGGTGCGGCGCGGGTGACGCCGGTCAGGACTTTGGCGCGGCTGATTTCTTGAAACGCTTTTTCGGTAGCGGTGAAGCGGACCAATTCGCCCGATTCGGTCACGGCCAATAGCCCGCCATCAACTGCGATCAAACTCGCACAGCCGAAGCGGTCCACGGACCATTTCACGTTGCCGGTTTTCCAATCGACGCACCGCAAGCGGGCGCTGCGACCTTCGGCGCGGCCGTCGATTCCGTACAGGTAATCCCCCACTAGCACGGGCGTGTTGTAGTGGCACGAAATGCTGGCGTCGTTCGACCACAGTTCTTCAAGTTCGGTACCCTTGGCTTTTGTGGCAATCGCGCCGGTGCCGTAGGATGTGGTCAGCAAAATCTCGCCGCCCCGGACCACCGGGGATGCCGCATTCACGGAGGCTTCCAGGCGGGCGCGCCAAGGCTTGGTGAACTTCACTTTGCCGGTGGCTGCTTCGACAACCACGAGACCACTTCGCGTGAAGAAGACCCCGTGCGGTTTGCCGTCGAGGGTCATGACGTTCGCGGAGGAATAACTAGGCGGGTCGTCCGTAGCCTTCCACAGTTCCTTGCCCGTACTCACGTCAAACGCCACAATCCCTGCGGCCTTTCCGCCCACGTTCACGAGCAGTTTATCGCCAATTACGATCGGCCCTGCACCGACGCCGAAGAAGCCTTTTTTGACGGCGTAATCGGTTACGATGTTCCGGTGCCACAGCTTGTCGCCCTTGGCGGCATCAATCGCGTGCAGATCGCCGTTGGCACCGAGTGTGAACATCCGGCCGTCGGCCACAACCGGGACACACCGGGGGCCGTTGTCGAAGCCGAAGTCGTCGGTGTACTTCGTGTTGGCAGCAAATTTCCACTTCAGTTTCCCGGTCGCCGGGTCGAGTGCGGTCAAGATTTCTTCGTTGTCGATGCGGTGAAATAAAAACAAACTCCCACCCGATACGGTCACGCCGGCGAAACCGGCGCCCACGTCCATTGTCCAAACAATCGGCGGGCCATCCTTGCCCCAGGTCCAGTTGAACCCGGTTTCCGTGGAGTGACCGTCACGATTTAGGCCATAAAAGTGGGGCCAATCGGCGGCGGGCGCGAATGAAGCGACTGCAACGAAAAGTGTCATCGCAACCGGCAAAGCGGCTCGGGGCATCGGACATCCTCCGGGGAGAATCGGGTAATCGTTGCCCAGTCGGGTGGAGTGGTTATATTAGGGGGATGTTAAAATATCCGCGCACACGGACTGCCTCTTCCCATTCGCCGGCTCCGTGGCCAGTTGTAGGGGCCACGCTGTGATTAGTTACCGTCGGTCGATCAACACCGACCCACCCGCCTTAGTCGAAGTTTGGAACGAAGCCTCCACGGCGCGGGGCACGTACCCGTTACGCAACCCCAGCCTCCTAGAACGCTGGATATTCAGCAAGACTTATTATTGCCACGATGACCTCGTGATCGCAGTCGATGATGACACCAAACGAATCATCGGCTTCGCACTGGTTGGTTTTGGTCCGGATGAAGAACTGACGCAGTTGAACACCAACGTCGGGATCATTTGCGCGGTTGTGGTGCGACCGGAGTATCGCAAACGCGGGATTGGCGGCGAACTGATACACGGCGCCGAAAAGGTTCTGAAACAACGTGGAGCAACGGAAATCATCGTCGGCTCGATGTGGCCGTTGAACCCCTACCTGTTTGGGTTGTACGGTGGAAGCAACTCGCCCGGCATACTGGCCAGCGAACCGGATGCCACTGCTTTTATGAAAACAGTCGGCTATTCCCCCACCGAATCGTGCCTCGTTCTGCAAAAGAAACTCGATTCCCCACTCACCGTGGCCGACACCCGGTTCGGGATGTTACGCCGCCGCTACGACGCCCAAACTTTACGAATCGCCGGCGTCCCGACGTGGTGGCACGAGTGCGTGTGGGGGCAACTCGAACCCGTCGAAATCCGGCTGATTGACAAGCTCACCAACTTGCCTGCGGCGCGGGCTGTGGTATGGGAACTGGAAGGCTTCAGTTGGAAATGGAACCACCCGTCGGCGGGGATTCTGGACATTCAAGTCCGCCCCGATCTGCGGAAATTGGGTCTGGGAAAGCTGTTGCTCTCGCACGTGCTGCGGTTCTTACAAGACCAGTTCTTCGCCATCGCCGAACTCCAAGTCCCCAGTAACGACCCCGCCGCCGTCGGGCTGTGCCACTCCCTCGGCTTCGATCAAGTCGATCAAGGCTTCGTCTACCGCCGATCCCCACCCGAATCGAACGCGGTTTCAACTGATTCCGCCGTTGATCCTGCAAATCCAGTCTAACCTGATTTGGTTTTGTGCCCTGAAGGGGCACCGGAGTGTAGCCACGGGTGGAGCAAAGCGGAACCCGTGGACAGTGACACCCTATTGTCACTCGCCCTGAAGGGGCGAAGGAACTCCGCTGCCCCTTCAGGGCAGTTAAGTTGTGGGTTGATGATTCCACGGGTTGCGCGAAGCGCTCCACCCGTGGCTACATTCCACGACCCCTATCGGGGCCGCCAAACAAGACAACTTTCCATTCAGTCTCGTGAAGTACACCCTGTCGATCCTTTGCCAACATTGTGATTTAATACTTCGCCGTGTCGCTGCTGGTTTTGCCTAACCCCTTCACGATGCTTGCCGCGCCTTCCACCATGAACTTCAGTTCGCTGGCCACCGCAATGAACTGCCACCCTTCCGCAATGCGCTGTTTGGCTTCTTCTAGCGTGAACGTGTGAATCCCGGCGGCGACTTTGTTGCGTTTGCACCCCGCGAGAATGTCCGCAAGGGTTTGTTGAAACAATTCCGGATGGGGCGGTTTGCCGTCGGGGGTCCGCATACTGGCCGCGAGGTCGTTCGGGCCGACGAACACGGCGTCGATGCCGGGGATGCCGTACACCGCGTCAAAATTCCGCACCGCGTCGATGTGTTCGCACTGCAAAATGACCGCGATTTCGTCGTTGGCCTTGGCGTAGTAATCCGTCGGCGTCGCCGAGAAGTTCAGTGCGTGGACACTGCCGCCAACGCTGCGGGTGCCGGTCGGGGGATACAAACACGCGGCCACGGCATCGGTGGCTTCTTGTGGTGTGTTCACCATCGGCACGACAACCCCGTAGCCGCCGTTGTCCAGAACTCGCTTGATGTGGTCGTGGCGGTTCGACGGAACTCGCGCCAGTGGCACCCCGCCTGCATCGGCAATGGAAGCGAGAATGTGCGTGGTAGTCTCGACGTTGACCAGGGAATGTTCAATGTCGATGCAAAGCCAATCAAACCCCGATCGCGCCAAAAACCGCGCCGCCGTGATGCTACCGAGCGAAAGCCAAGTACCAACAGCGGGCTTGCCGGATCGCAGAAGTTGTTTGAGGGTGTTTTGTCGCATGGGTGGGAATTCCGATAATGTTGGTGGCTCAATTGTGCTTTGTTCTATGCCATGAACGGCGGTAATTCCCGTAAATCCACTTCGCGTTCGATCGCGGCCCCGTTAGCCAAGTGGTTCGCTAACTGGGTCGCATAAAAAGGAGCTGACAGCGATCCCTTGGAACCGAGACCGTTAAAGTATGCCAATTGTGGGTGTTTGGCGTGGATGCCGATCACCGGGCGATTACTCGGGACAATCGGCCGCACCGCCGCATCATGGGCGATGACCTCAACCGGCAAGCGGACGAACTGGCGAATTTGCGTGAGGATCGCTTCCCGTCCGGCAGTCGTTGGCACTTGGTCCAAATTGGCACGGTCGTAGGTCGCCCCCGCACGGAATAGACCATCACCGAGGGGCGTCAGCCAAGTTCCGTGACGGTTGATCGTGCGGGGTTCGGTCAACTCCGGAATTCGGAGTGTGAGAATCTCGCCCTTCACTGCCCCGAAGCGAACATTGGTGAACCACGGATTGTTCACCCCACTAAACCCCTGGCAAAACACGAGTCGTGTGGCGGTCACACCGAGTCGGGGGATCGCCACGCCATCCACTGACAACGCGATGTCATCCGGAATTTGCACGTCGTCCTTCCGATACAAACCGTGTGCCTGAAAGTAGCGCCGCGACGCATCCAGGTACGCCGCTACGTCGAGACGTGCCGACGGAGCCATCTCGAAACCGCCGTAAGGGTCCGCGAACCAATCGGCGTTCACCAGTGGAACCGGATGCGCGACAAGCCGCCGAAAAGCCGCGTCCTGTTTCTTCGCAAATTTGAGTTGCTCTTCCGCGTGAAGAATGAGCCGCGCCATCGGACCACTGCGGAAGAACGGGACGCCCGTGATCGTTTCGAGATGCCGATAAAACGCAATCGCCACCGGCCACAACTCATCAAACCGCCACGACATCGCCAACCGTTGCCCGGTGATCGGCGTAATCAACCCCGCCGCAATCCGCGACGACGTGACCGCTTCCTCCCGATCCACCACCAACGCCCGCACCCCCACAGCCTGCAACGCCCACGCCAACGTGGTACCCGCCAACCCCTGCCCCAAAATGATCGTGTCGAAATGCGTCATCAAGTCAACAGTATGAAATGACTCTTGAAATACTGGACGAGTCTGAACGGACCGACAATCGAAGTGAGATCGAAATGCAACAAGCGACCGCCTACCCAGTCGGTCGCCTGCTGTGGTTTTTATTTCTTGGCTGCATCGGGCAGGGAAGGTTTCCCACCTTCACCGGGGGGTTTCATGGCCCCTGGTCCGCTTGGATTCATATGAATCGCCGGGCCGGTGCTTTGTGTGACTGACCCCGGCCCGCAACCTGTTACTCCGATCAGCGCCGAGAAGAGTACGGCGATGACAACCCACTGACGCATACAGACTCCGTTGTTGAAATAAAGTGTTAGAACGATTAGTTCCAATCGCTACCAAGAACTTCACCGCCGGTTGGTGTCAACGCCTGCCACCACGTTAACCCGGACACACCACTGCTGACGCCACGCACACTCCCGTCAGCCAATCCCGTTAACATCACGCCCGTGTGGATGGCTTGCGTCATCATCGGGTTACACGCCGTGGAATTTTGCGGGATGACTTGGAACCGAGAGTTCGCACCCACGACACCGACGATTCCCGAGTGATCTGTGTACCCGGCTGTACCGATTGCGTTGCCGTAGGCAAACGTCGGCATGTACGGCACGTTCCATGCGCCGTGGCCGTGCAGTGAAGCGTACTCAGCGCCGCCTGGTTTACAGCGGCGGAATTTTTCGGCGAACATGATCGTGTTGGAGGTGCCGTCCGTGATCGTGTTCAATTTCAACTCCGTTCTTGATCCCAAATAAGCGTCGTTCCCTTTGCTCGGGTTGCCGAACACTTGATAGTTGGCACCGTAGTTCGAGAACGACCAGTTGCCGACTTCGTTGGGGTTACCCCAGATCGGCCAAAGACCGTTGTCGGCACCCGTCGAATCCGACGGACACAGGTAGGCTTTGATGGGTCGTTCTGCGGGAGCCTGGAATTTCGTACCACCGATTGGAACTTGAGATAGGAAGTCATTCACGCCGGGAAGCCAAGGGCCGGCCGTTGAGGTGTCCCAAATCGCACCCTGTTCGATGTACGGCAGGATGTAGAAGAAAATCGTACCTCGGGTTTCGCTGAGTACGCCGGGCAACTCATGATACAAATCCGGCAGCTTCCCGCGTGCGTCCTGGTAATTGTGGACCGCCAGCGAAATCTGCTTGATGTTGTTCGTACACTGCATACGAGCAGCGGCTTCACGAACTTTTTGCACGGCTGGTAACAACAGGCCAACCAGGATTGCGATTATCGCAATCACGACCAGCAGTTCGATCAACGTGAACCCTCGGCGGGGCCTCACGTCTCGGGAGAGGAGAGACATTGTGGTCACCTTTTCAAAAATTGTAAAATGAGAAGCAGCAGAC
This sequence comes from Fimbriiglobus sp., assembly GCA_043716965.1. Classification (GTDB taxonomy): domain Bacteria; phylum Planctomycetota; class Planctomycetia; order Gemmatales; family Gemmataceae; genus Fimbriiglobus. The sequence goes on along the minus strand of JAYSXU010000548.1, from coordinate 4,439 downwards.
AGATCGTTCGTTACGAGTCGGAGTTCATTTTCGATGAACCTAATCATGTACAATTAACCTCAACTCTGAAGCGACACAACAGATTTTTTCATAATTTCCTCACATTACTGAGATGGGGGTCTTGCATCATGCACTCGGTTATTCACAATTTCTTGTTATCCACATCCCACTGGTAAGATGTCCCACTAAGTCTTGACCGCCTATCAGGGACAACTCGGAATGCTGCGTGAAGAACAGATTGACCTGCGGCGTCAGCGGGCGCGGGCGGGGAAGTTTCAGATCGAGAATCTCGGCAAGAAGCGGGTGTTTTCGGACTACCGCGTGACGAACCCGGAGTCGGGCGGGCAGTACACGGTCACGGTCCACGGGTTCGATGTCGGCGACAACGTCTGTTCCTGTCCGGATTTTAAGTCAAACACGCTCGGGACGTGTAAGCACATTGAAGCGGTTCTCGAAACGCTCAAGGACGATCTGCCCGCCCACTTGCAGAAGAAGAAATCGACGTTCACGCGGCCCGAGGTGTACTTGCACTACGGCGAAGCGCTGCAACTCGGGTTGCACCTCCCGCCGCGGCACTCGGACAAGCTCGGCGTGACGGCGAAGCGGTTCTTCGACGACAAGGGGTTGTGGTCCGGTCGGGGTCGGTACGAGGACTTCCTCCCGGCGGTCGAGGCGGTCCCGGAAGAAGTGACCGTGATGTCGGACGCAATGGACTTCCTGGACCGGGAAGTCGAACTGACCGAAATGCGCATCCGCGAAGAGGCATGGCTGAAGCAACTCGAAGCGGGCACGTTGGACCTGCAACTTCTGAATGTACCACTTTACGACTACCAGATGCGTGGCGTGCTGTTCCTGGCGTGCCGGGGGCGGTGCATCCTCGGCGACGACATGGGCCTTGGGAAGACGTTACAAACACTGGCGGCGATCGAGTTGCTGGCGCGGGAACGCGGCATCGGCCGAGTGCTGGTCGTGGCACCGTCGTCGGTGAAGTACCAGTGGGAGTCGGAGATTAAGCGGTTCACCCCGCGTGCAGTGCAGGTCATCGACGGCAGCCCGGACGACCGCAAGGACCAGTACGGGATGCCAACGTTTTACCGGCTGGTGAACTACGAACAAGTCGTCCGCGATCGGGAAGCCATCAACGCCTGGAAGCCGGACGTGATCGTGCTGGACGAGGCGCAGCGGATCAAGAACTGGGAATCGAAGACCTCGAAGGAGGTCAAAAAGCTCCGCAGCCGGTACGCCATCGTGCTGAGCGGCACGCCGCTCGAAAACAAGCTCGAAGAGCTATACAGCATCGTGCAGTTCGTCGATGAGCGCCGCTTCGGGCCGGCGTTTCAGTTTTTGCAGGACCACCGCGTGCTGGACGAGAACGGCAACCTGACCGGCTACCGCAACCTCGACAAAATCCGCGAGAAGCTCGAACCGATCTTCCTGCGCCGTACACGCGGTGAAGTTCTCACGCAACTCCCGGACCGCACCGATAGCACCGTCTTCGTGGAACTTTCGGAAGAACAGCGAATCCCGTATGAAGACCAGCGCAGCACCTTGGCACGGCTGCTGCAAAAGGGCTACTTGACGGACATCGACCGCAAGCGCATCCTCGCCTGTCTCGTCAACATGCGGATGCTGTGCGACAGCACGTTCCTGTTCGACAAGCAGACCAACGTCTCTCCGAAGCTCGACGAATTCAACGAACTGATTCTGGAACTGACCGCCGTCACTAACGCGGCCACGGACACCGGGGCGGGCCACAAGGTCGTCGTGTTCAGCCAGTGGGAAACGATGATCGTGAAGGCGGCGGAAGTGCTGGACCGGCTCGACGTCGGGTACGTGATTTTGCACGGCGGGTTGCCCGGCAAAGAGCGCAAGGCGGTGATGGAGAAGTTCAAAAGCGACGAGAGTTGCCGCGTGTTCCTGAGTACCGATGCGGGCGGGGTGGGGTTGAATCTGCAAGTCGCGGACACGGTGGTGAACCTCGAACTGCCGTGGAACCCGGCGGTGCTGGAACAACGAATCGCTCGTGTTCATCGCATGGGGCAAAGCCGCCCGGTGCGGGTTGTGAACTTGGTCACGCGAGGCACCATTGAAGAGCGGGTGTTAAAGACATTGGCGTCCAAACAAAACCTGTTCGCGGGGGTGTTCGAGGGGGACGATCACGCGATCGCGTTTGGGGCGGTGAACCAATCGAGCTTCCTGGACGGCCTCCGCGAAATCCTCGGCGAGCCGAAACCCGAACTTCCGGTTCCGGTACCACCTGTTGTCTCGTCATACCCATTGGCAGGGATGTTAACGGAAGCCGATGGCACCGCCTTTTGGCACGCGGCCACGGCGTTAATTGACGCGATGACCAAGCTCGTCGAAGCCGGGAAACTCCGGGAAGCCGACACCGGGAAATTGCGACTAGCAACAGAATCGCTCAGCCACGCCCTCAAGCCTCCCGGTTCGGTGCCACCGACAACTTGAGGAAATTTGTCATTCGCGCGCAAGATTTCTCAAGTAAACTGTATTTCAGGTGAGAGGCATTCTCGACGAACTAACAGTCTACGGAGTACACCATGAATATCAAGCACCTTATGCTCATCGGCCTGTTTGCCGCGCTGACGATTGGTACGGCCAACACGGCCTCCGCCCAAGTTTTCTTCGGCCCCGGCTTCGGCCCCACGTACCAACAATCCACGTTCGTCACACCCAACGGTGGCATCGTGAATCGCAGTTCGTCCTATGACCCGTTTATCGGGCAAAGCACGTACAATAAGACCTACGTGAACCCGTACACCGGGGTAGCCAACCAGCAGCAATACGTCTCCGGTCCGGGCTATTCCTACGGCACGAACTACGGCAATTCGCCGAACTGGACGAACACTTACGTTCCCAATTATCAGCCCCAATACCTTCCCTCAACGGTCGGCCTCGCACCCGGCTTCGCCACCAGCTCTTACTACAACCCCGCACCAGCTTTCACCCCGGTTTATGGGTATCGCTCCAACTACATCAACCCGTATGTGTATCGTCCAGGATTCAACTTCAATTTTAACTTCGGGCGCTAGTAAACAGACAGAACCGGAAAGCCCACGAACGATCGTTCGCGGGCTTTGTTTGTTTCACAGCAGTGAAGCCAGCGCTTCGCCCCGTTTACGTTGCCGATAATACTTCAAACCCGGCACGAAGAACGTCACGGCTGACACAATCCCAAAGAGCAAGTGCCCGACTTGCGGTAGGGCTGCCATGAGCATCGCAGTGATGAAGTAGCACACGGCGGCGACGTAAAATTGCCCGGACAGGGTGCCCGCTTTGACGAAGAAGACGACACCGGCGATGAGCGGTAAGACTGGGGATAACGTCAACGAATCTTGACCCTTGACCACTTCGATCAAGAACAAACCGATACTGGCGATCACACTTCCCGCCCAGGCGTGGGCGATTTGCCGCTCCACGAACATGACCGGCCCGCCGCGACGGCGGAGTCGCCAGAAGATGCTGCCCCACGTCACGAGACCACTGCCCCACAAGGCAAGGTAAGCCCCGTGCGACTCGACGTGCAGCCAGGCCATCACTTGCGTCAGGAAGCAGAGCAGGAAGATCATCAAGCTGTGCCACATCCACAACAGGCCCCAGTTTTCCAGCACCGCCGCGTGGTGGGTTTCACGTAACAGCCGTGACACGAACGAACCCAAGCTGCCCGCTTGAACCGACATCGGCTCGCCGGCCAGAAATGCGTCCAAGTCGGCTGCCAACTCCGACGCGGTGGCGTACCGAAGGTCGAGGGGTTTTTGCAGGCACTTCAAGCACACCAGTTCCAGATCCCGGTCCACAGTCGGAACCAGATCGCGTGGCGGCACCGGCTCCTGTTCTAAAACCATCAGCAACGTATCGACGGGATTTGAAGCCCGAAACGGCGGTCGCCCCGTGAGCAGTTCGTAGAGAATCGCCCCCAACGAATACACGTCGGCGGCAGCGGTAATGTCCTTGCGACTGGTCGCCTGTTCCGGCGCCATGTAACTCGGCGTTCCGACGACGGCCCCGGTGCGCGTCAACGTGTCGGCGCGGTCCACGACTTTCGCCAACCCGAAGTCGGTGACCATCGGTTCTGGAAGGGCCGTGGGCGTCACGTTCGATGCGAGTGTGGAACCGAACGATCCGGCTGGGCTGGTCCCGGACAAAAGAATGTTCGACGGCTTCAAATCCCGGTGCAAGATGCCGTTGTCGTGGGCGTGTTGCACCGCGCCCGCAATGATGCTCACCAAGCGGGCCGCCTCACGCGGTGCCAACGGACCTTCGATTACCACTCGTTGCGCGAGCGTCTGGCCTTCGATGAATTCCATGCAGAAAAACGCTTGTCCGTCAATGCTGCCGACTTCGTGGACGGTGACGATGTTCGGGTGGTGCAGCCGCGCCGTGGCTTCCCCCTCGGCCCGAAACCGCGCCCGGTCGGACGG
>JAYSXU010000547.1:0-1264 GCA_043716965.1 Fimbriiglobus sp. | reverse complement strand
TTGAATACCTCCGCGGTGGTATCCGGTTTTGCCGGCGTTTTGTTCTGGGCAAAAGTCTGGGCACACCAAACCACGGTTACCAACAAGATTGCGAAACGACGCATCGGCTCCTCCGGAAATCTTACTGTCGAATATCAAAGTCCCGCGGCGGCTCTCAACCCTGCCGACTTGTCAGTTTTTTCCCAAGTGAAGTCGGCATTGTCGCGGCCGAAGTGGCCATGGCGAGCCGTTTCGCGGTAGATCGGCCGGCGGAGGTCCAATCCGTCGATGATCCCTTTGGGCGTCAGTTCGAAATTGGCCCGGATCAAATCAATCAACTTTTCTTCGGTCACACCGGGTGCGATGGTGCCTTCGGTGTTCACCCAAACGTTCAGTGGGTCTGGGTAACCGATGGCGTAGCTGAGTTGCACTTCGCATCGTTTCGCCAACTTTGCGGCGACGATATTCTTGGCGATGTACCGGCACAAGTAGGCTGCACTGCGATCCACTTTGGTCGGATCTTTCCCGCTGAAGGCCCCGCCGCCGTGGCGTCCGCGACCGCCGTAGGTATCGACGATGATTTTCCGTCCGGTGAGTCCACAATCGCCGTGCGGGCCACCTTCGAGAAAGCAGCCGGTCGGGTTGATGTGGCAAGCGATGTCGCCGTCGGCCAGTTTGGTGTCCCCTTCGCCGGGGCGGATCATGATCATCTTGCCACGGATCAAATCGGCCCGCTCCTTTTTGAGCACGGGCAACAGGATTTGATCGATCACCATCTGCCGGGCGGCATCGGTGAAATAATCTTTGCCATCTTTACCGCCACCGTGAGTCATCACCGTTTCGTCGTGTTGCGTACTCAACACCACCGTGTGGATGCGGTGCGGGGTACCGTCCGCGTCATATTCCACGGTCACTTGGCTCTTGGCGTCCGGCCGGAGCCAAGCCAACTTGCCACTGCGGCGGAGCTCGGCGTGGTGTTCGACCAACCGGTGCGACAGGTGGATCGGCAGCGGCATCAGGTTTTTCGTTTCATCGCAGGCGAAACCGAACATCATCCCTTGATCGCCGGCGCCACCGGTGTCCACCCCTTGGCTGATATGCGGACTTTGGGCGTGGATGACGTTGTTGATCTGCACGGTCGAGGCGGCGAAGCCGATGTTCGGGTCGGTGTAGCCGATTTCGGCGATGGCGTCGCGGACGAGTTTGTCGACGGCTTGCCGGGTCAGCGGCGCTTTCGTCGTGATTTCTCCGGCCACGGTGCAATGATCGGTGGTCACGAGGGTTT
>JAYSXU010000546.1:0-11515 GCA_043716965.1 Fimbriiglobus sp. | reverse complement strand
CGCAAATTGTTTCTCTTCTTGTTCGATTTGTACCGCCGGGGGCCACGCTTGGGGCGTGTGTTAGCCAACGGCATCCCCGTCGAGCGTACAATTGACCGGGACGACCCCGCGTCCGCCTTGCCGCTCATTGGCGGGTGTTACTTCGCCGCAACCGGCCGCGAGGAACGCAACCAAGCGTTCGTCGCAGGCGTGTTCCAGAAGCTCACCGAATCGCTCGACGCCGTCAGTTGGTCCAACGCCGCGTTCGCCGAAGACCGCTCCTACGCCCGCTGGACCGTCATCCTGTACCTAACCACACTGGTCATCACCGCCGCAACCGGCTTCGGGATCTACTTGCAATTTTTCCGCTGATGTGAACCACAGATTTAACCACGGAATACACGGAAGGCACGGAATAAGAAATCAATCAATGTTGGAATCTGAACGGTTCCACATTCAGCGATTCACACTGTCTTCTGATTTCGATTTTTTCCGTGCCTTCCGCGTATTCCGTGGTTAAATCTTCTTCTTCTTTGATGGGCACGCCATGCACACGGTTCTTCCCGCCAGCAACCGCCGCCTCTTCCTGCAACAGTCCGCGTTGGGTCTGGGTGGGATCGCGTTGTCGTCGCTGCTGTCGGCTGACACCTTCGCCGGTGATAGATCGGGCGCGTTGAAGGGGATCCTCGACAAGCCGCATCACGCCCCGAAGGTCAAGCGGATCATTTACTTGTTCATGGCCGGCGGGCCGTCGCAACTGGAGACGTTCGACCACAAGCCTCTGTTGAACAAAATGCACGGCGAAGAACTGCCAGACAGTGTTCGCAAGGGCCAACGGCTGACCGGCATGTCCGGTTATCAAGCGTCGTTGCCACTTGTCGGGTCGATGTACAAGTTCGCCCAGCACGGCAAGTCCGGGGCGTGGCTCAGTGAGCTTTTGCCGAACACCGCGAAGATGGCGGACGACCTGTGCTTCGTAAAGTCCGTTCACACGGAGGCGATCAACCACGACCCCGCGATCACGATGTTCCAAACCGGGCATCAGCTTGCGGGGCGGCCCAGCATGGGCGCGTGGTTGAGCTACGGCCTCGGCAGCCTGAACGAAAACCTGCCCGGCTTCGTGGTACTGGTGTCCAAGGACAAAACGGAGCAGGGGCTTTATGCTCGTCTTTGGGGCAACGGCTTCTTGCCGAGCATTCACCAAGGGGTGCAGTTCCGCAACGGCAAAGACCCGGTGTTGTACTTGCAAAACCCGGACGGCATCAGCGGGGCGAGTCGTCGGCAAATGCTCGATCGGCTGGCGGAGCTTCACCACCTGCAAGCCGAACAGGAAGCGGACCCGGAGGTTCTATCGCGGGTCGCCCAATACGAGATGGCCTACCGGATGCAGACCAGCGTGCCCGACGTGATGGACCTGGCGAAGGAGCCGGAGTCCGTGTTTGAACTCTACGGCCCGGACGCCAAGAAGCCGGGCAGCTTCGCCGCAAACTGCCTGCTCGCCCGCCGACTGGCCGAACGCAACGTGCGGTTCATTCAGCTTTACCACCCCGGTTGGGACCAGCACGGCAGCTTGCCCGGAGGCATCAAGAAGCAGTGCCAAGAAACCGATCGGGCGTCCTGGGCGTTGGTCCAAGACCTGAAACGGACCGGGATGCTCGACGACACCCTCGTCGTGTGGGGCGGGGAGTTTGGTCGAACGAACTACAGCCAAGGCAAATTGACCGCCACGAATTACGGCCGGGACCACCACCCGCGGTGCTTCACGATGTGGTTCGCCGGGGGCGGCATCAAGCCCGGCACGTCGTTCGGCGCGACCGACGACTACGGCTACAACGTCGCCGAAAACCCGGTTCACGTTCACGACGTGCAAGCCACGCTGCTGCACCTGCTCGGCATCGACCACGAGAAGCTGACGTACAAATTCCAAGGCCGCTACTACCGCCTCACGGACGTTCACGGCCGCGTCGTGAACGAAATCCTGGCGTAATTCCAGTGGTTCCCTTCCAGTCAATGAACTTGACCGGGATCAACTGGCTTTCTTGGTTTTGTGCCCTGGAGGGGCACCGGAATGTAGCCACGGGTGAAGCGAAGCGGAACCCGTGGACAGTGACACCCTATTGTCACTCGCCCTGGAGGGGCGAAGGAATTCGCTGCCCCTCCAGGGCAGTTGAGTTAGGGGGTATCCGGTTCCACGGGTTACGCGAAGCGCTCCACCCGTGGCTACAGTCCGCGACCGCTACGCGGCCAGCAAACCGCAGAATCATCCGTCAAACTTCGTAAGGCGATCCGCACAGCAACATGCAACCCATCATCGTCATCAACGCCGTCGGCCTCACGCCGCGATTGCTACCTCTGGCCCCCCGGCTTTCGGCCCTCGCGCAGTCGGGGTGGATGACGCCCCTGGATGGCGTGATCCCCGCCGTGACTTGCTCCGCGCAAGCAACGATCTTGACTGGGCAACCCGTCGATCGGCACGGGATCGTGGCGAACGGCTGGCACTTCCGGGACACCACCGAGGTGCGGTTCTGGCAACAATCGAACCGGCTGATTCAAGCCGAACCGCTTTACGCCACCGCCAAGAAACGTGCTGCTGAACAGGGCCGATCCTTCAAATCCGCGAAGCTGTTCTGGTGGTTCAACCAAGGCGCTGCCGTGGACGTTAGCGTTACGCCGAAGCCGTGGTATGGTGTGGATGGCAACAAAGTCTTCGGCATCACCGGCACGCCACCGGGCCACGCGGAACGGCTCGAAGCGAAGCTCGGGCGGTTCCCGTTTCAAACGTTCTGGGGGCCGATGGCGGGGCTGCCGTGTACCCGGTGGATCGCAAAATGTGCCGCCGAAGTGCTGACGACCGACAAGCCTGACCTCACGTTAGTCTACCTGCCGCACCTGGATTACGAACCGCAACGCCGTGGCCCAAGCGGGTGCGACATGGCCAAGCACGTGAAGGAACTCGACGATGCGTGTGCGCCGTTATTGGACGCCGCCAAGAGTGCCGGTGCGCAAGTGTGGGTGGTCAGCGAGTACGGCCACTGTGACGTGACCACGCCGGTTTATTTGAACCGTGCGTTGCGGATTGCGGGGCTGTTGGAAGTCCGCGACGGGCCGTTCGGGGAACAACTGGACTTGTACGGCAGCCGAGCGTTCGCGGTGTGCGACCATCAACTAGCGCACGTCACGGTGGCGGACCCGAGCGACATTCCGCTCGTGCAAGACGTGCTGCGAGCGATCCCCGGCGTGGGGAAAATCTATGCCGGCGAGGAACGGGCCGCGATCCACTTGAACCACGAGCGGGCCGGGGACATCGTCGTGCTGTCCACGCCCGATGCGTGGTTCGCGTACCCGTTCTGGCTGGATGACCACCACGCCCCGGACTACGCCCGCGCCGTGGCGATTCACCACAAGCCGGGGTACGACCCGTGCGAACTGTTATTCGACCCCAAGTTCGCCGTGCCAAAGTTGCACGCCGCCCGCCGGTTGATCCAAAAGAAACTCGGCTTCCGCATGACAATGGACGTGGTCCCACTTGATGCCAGTCTGGTGCGTGGCAGCCACGGGCTACTGGCAGCAAACCCACTCGATCGCGCCATCCTCATCGGCCACGGCGCGAAGCCCACCAACGAAAGCATCCCGATGACCGGGGTGCGCGACCTGCTGCTGGGTGCGCTGGGATTGGGGTGACGGGACATCGGCATCGGATGTGAAAATCAAAAGACATTTCACCACAGAGGGCCACGGAGAAAACCATAAGCAGTGGTTTTAGGTTTCTCCGTGGCCCTCTGTGCCCTCTGTGGTGAAATGATTTTTAGCTGTCTATCCGATCAGCTTCTTCAGTTCCTTCAACGCTCGTGGTACGGCAGTTTTTGCGTCTTCTTTTTTCGCTTCGTATTCCAGGACGACGTAGCCGTGGTAGTTGCCGTCTTTCAGGATCTTCACGACTCGGCCCAAGTCGGCTTCTTCGGTCTTTTTGCCAGCGGGGGTGACTTCGGTTTTGACTTGGCAGACGACGCCGTAGGGGGCGATCTTGGCCACGTCGGCGTAGGGGTCGGGGGTTTTGAAGTTGCCGGTGTCGATGTTCACGCCCAGCGCCGGGCTGCTGACCGGCTTGACGAGGGCGAGCAGTTGTTCCGGCGTGGCGGTGATGCCGCCGTGGTTTTCGAGGGCGAGTAACACGCCGTGCTTGGCCGCGACTTCGCAGCACTCGTTCACGGCGGCCACGACACGCTTTTGGGCGGCTTCAAGGGTGTCGCCTTTTTCGAGGTTGCCGGCAAAGATGCGGACCGTCTTCGCCCCGAGTTTCGCGGCGCGGACTGTCCACTCCTTCACCTTCACGATCTCGGCGTTGCGTTTGTCGTCGTCTCGCAGGCAGAAGTTGTTGCCGACCGGCACGCCCGAAATCGCCAGCTTTCGCTTCGCCGCCGCCGCCCGCAACTTGTCGAGATACGCATCCGTCGTCTCGGCGAAGTAGTACGACGTGAGTTCGACCGCTTCGACCGGCCAATCGGCGGCCATGTCGATGAAGTCGAACAACGTGATCTTCGGCTTCTTCAAGTCCAGCACGTCCCGAAAGCCATACGCCGCAACTGACAACTTCAAGTCCGGCTTGGCACTCGGGCGTTTGATTGGGTCAATGGCCGAACCGACGGCGGGGAGCAGGGCAACCCCGGCCGTGGCGAGAAAGTGCCGACGCGAAATCGGGAACATGACGATACTCGGGGTGGGAGGTTATCGGCGGGGGCGATCGTCGTCGTCATCGGTCTGGTCGTCGTCGCGGTCGCGGGAGCGTCGGCCACTGCCCGAACCGTCGTCGGCCATCAGTTCCTTCGTGTAGCCCGCGATCTTGACCCAGTAGATAATCAGGAAGATGAAATAGAAGAGCGGTGTGATACAACCTGAGATTAACAACGTTACGTACATAATAATGCCAAATGTCTTCCCGTAATCCCCATCACCACGCCAACCGCGATCCTCGTACTCATTCTTGAGCGATTCGGAAATCTTTAACACTGTTAGGATTTTCCAAACAATGTTAAAAAGGGGAATAAAATTCAACCAGACTTGCCCAGGCTCCATCGTCCGATTTCGCGGCTTAATTTGCTTGAGGCATTTTGACAACGACAGATAGAAAAAGATCAGGATTGTCAGGAAAATCAATGCAAAAACCGCGTACACAGCAAGCACACCCAGCACGAAAGCAGGGTCGGGTGGTTGTCCTGCCCCGCCTGGCTGGTTGTTGAAGTTTCGTTGCAGCAGGTTCAGCATCATGTGACGGACTCAGTTCGGTGAAGGTTGATCGCGTTTTCACGAGCCGCGATTGTAACGGGGTAGCGTTCCATAATGCCAGTGGGATTTCGTGGGATTTCGCTCTTGTAGGTCGTGGTCGAGTCTTCGAGGCCCGACATTTGACTACCGTCGATCAAACGGCTGGTCTATTACAATTCACTCCGCAAATGTCGGGCCTCGAAGACTCGACCACGACCTGCAAGACGGGTAGCTTACTTCCCCAGCAATTGCCGCAACACGTAGGGCAGGATGCCGCCGTTGAGGTAGTACAGCACTTCTTGTGGCGTGTCGATGCGGCAGATCACGTGGAAGTGTTTGGTCGTGCCATCGGGGGCGGTCGCGGTCACGGGAAGTTCCTTCGTGGTGGCGAAGTTGTGGCCGAGGCCGTCGATCAGACCGACGATGTCGAAGACTTCTTCCCCCGTCAGGCCGAGCGTCGTGGCGTTTTCGCCGATCCGGAATTGCAACGGGACCACGCCCATGCCGACGAGGTTGCTGCGGTGGATGCGTTCAAAGCTTTCGGCGACCACGGCTTTCACGCCGAGTAGCCGCGTGCCCTTCGCTGCCCAGTCGCGGCTGGACCCGGAGCCGTATTCCTTGCCGCCGATCACCACGAGCGGCACGCCCGCTTTCTGGTACTGCATCGACGCATCGTAAATCGACATCTGCGTGCCGATTGGCAGCAGTCGTGTGAAGCCGCCCTCGACGCCGGGAACGAGGGCGTTCTTCAACCGCACGTTGGCGAACGTGCCGCGCACCATCACATCGTGATGGCCACGCCGAGCGCCGTACTGGTTGAAGTCTTTTTGTTGCACGCCGTTGGCAATCAGGAACGCGCCGGCGGGCGTCTCTTTTTTGATGTTCCCGGCGGGCGAGATGTGGTCTGTCGTGATACTGTCACCCAACAGGGCCAGCACCCTGGCGCCCGTGATCTCCGTGACCGGAGAAGCACTGGTCCCCATGCCGTCGAAGTACGGCGGGTTGGCGATGTACGTGGACTTTTCCTCCCACGAGTACAGTTCGCCGGTCGGCACGTGCAACGCCTTCCAGTTCTCGTCGCCATCAAACACTTCGCCGTAGATCCGCTTGAAGGAGGATTCCTTGATCGAGGAGTGCAGCACTTCCGCGACTTCGGCTTGCGTCGGCCACACGTCTTTCAGGAAGACTTGTTCGCCGTGCATGTCGGTGCCCAGCGGTTCGGTCTCCCAGTCGATGTCCACCTTCCCGGCAATCGCGTAGGCCACGACCAACGGCGGTGACGCGAGGTAGTTGGCCCGCACGTCGGCGTGAACGCGGCCTTCAAAGTTGCGGTTGCCGCTGAGGACCGCCGAGACGACCAGCCCGCCGGAATGAATCTCTTTCGTGATGGAATCGGCGAGCGGGCCACTGTTGCCGATGCACGTCGTGCAGCCGTAGCCGACGACGTTGAACCGCAGCTTTTCCAGCGACGGCAGCAACCCCGCTTCGGTTAAGTAGTCGGTCACGACCTTTGAACCCGGTGCCAAGCTCGTCTTCACCCACGGCTTCGTGGTCAGCCCGCGGGCCGCCGCTTTCTTGGCCAGCAACCCGGCAGCCAACATGACCGACGGGTTCGAGGTGTTCGTGCAACTCGTAATCGCGGCGATGACCACGGAGCCGTCCGTGAGCGGTTCGCTGGATTCGAGTTCCGGGGCGATGGGGCCTTCCAAGCCGAGGGAGACCATCTTCGGTTTCGTGGCCGCCGACTTCAGCTTCGGCAACGCTTCCTGGAACGCCTTCTTCATGTCCTTCAAGGCCACGCGGTCTTGCGGGCGGGTCGGCCCGGCCATGCTGGGTTCCACGGCCGCGAGGTCGAGTTCGACGACGTCGGTGTACGTCGCTTCCGGGGCACCGACGGCGTGGAACAGCCCTTGTTCCTTGTAGTACGCTTCGACCAGTTCGATCAACTCGGCGGGCCGTCCGGTGGTGCGGAGGTAGTTCAGCGTTTCCTTGTCCACGGGGAAGATGCCGCAGGTCGCGCCGTACTCGGGGGCCATGTTCGCAATCGTCGCCCGGTCCGCCAGGGACAAGTCCGCAAGGCCGTCCCCGAAGAACTCCACGAACTTGCCGACGACGCCCTTCTTGCGAAGAATCTGCGTGACGGTCAGCACCAAATCGGTGGCGGTCGTGCCTTCCCGAAGCTTGCCGGAGAACTTGAAGCCGACGACTTGCGGAATCAACATGCTAACGGGTTGGCCCAACATCGCCGCTTCCGCCTCGATGCCGCCCACCCCCCACCCCAACACGCCAAGCCCGTTGACCATCGTGGTGTGCGAATCGGTACCGACCAACGTGTCCGGGTACGCAACGTTTTCGTCATCGACGAACGTGACCCGCGCGAGGTATTCGAGGTTCACCTGATGAACGATGCCGGTTTCGGGCGGCACCACTTTGAAGTTCCGGAAGGCGTTTTGCCCCCAGCGAAGGAAGATGTACCGTTCCTGGTTGCGTTCGTATTCCAGCTTGGTGTTATCCGCAAAGGCGTGCGAAGTGCCTGCGGAATCGACCTGCACGGAGTGGTCGATGACCAGTTCGCACGGCACCAGCGGGTTGATCTTCGCCGGGTCGCCGCCCAGCCGCTTCATGGCGTCCCGCATCGCCGCCAAGTCCACGACGCACGGCACGCCGGTGAAGTCCTGCAACAGCACCCGCGCTGGCGTGAAGCCGATTTCGGTGTCCGGCTCCGCCTTCGCGTCCCACTTCGCCAAGCTCTCAATGTCCTTCTTGCTCACGGACAGCCCGTTCTCCCGGCGGAGCAAGTTTTCGAGCAGAATCTTCAAGGAGAACGGCAGGGTCTTGGCTTGCGGGAACTGCTTCTCCAACTCGGCGAGCTTGAAAATCGTGAACGACTTGTCACCCACGGTCATCGTCGATTGGGTACCGAAACTGTTACTCGACATGGGTGCCGTCCTGAGCGGGTGTGCGGTGCGTCACAGAATGGTATTGTTGGCGCAAAGGGGAGCGACGGCAATGGAACCGACCAATGATTCGCCACACTGACTGTCTGTGGGCGACAAGCTGCCGTAGTGGCAGGGAACGCCCATGAACGATAGTTCATGGGCTTTGGGGCGTCATCACATACCCAGAACCCCGCTCCGCTTGACCGCCTGGCGGGGCCGCTCTACAATTCCGCAATTTCATCCCAGACTTCGCTAAATTCTTGGCTTGTCGGCGGTCGGTTGGGCGTCCCGCGTGGCGCCGTGCTATCATTCGGGTGTCACGCTGCCACATTCGGAATGGCCTTGCCGGTGTTGGTTCTTGCTGGCCGTGGGGCATATGATGAATTGGAATTCTTATTGCGGCTGACCTTCGGGTCGTCCGCGGATTGAAACAAGGATACCTCGATGTATGAACGCTTTACGGATCGCGCCCGGAAGGTGATGCAGTTGGCGAACCAGGAAGCGCAACGGTTCAACCACGAATACATCGGCACGGAGCACATCCTGCTCGGGCTGGTGAAGGAAGGGTCCGGGGTCGCGGCCAACGTGCTGAAGAACCTGGACGTGGACTTGCGAAAGATCCGCCTGGAAGTCGAGCGCATCGTCCAACCCGGCGCGGGCGGCGACCAAGTCGTCATGGGGCGGCTCCCCCACACGCCCCGAGCCAAAAAGGTGATCGAGTACTCCATCGAGGAGGCCCGGAACCTCAACCACAACTACGTCGGCACCGAACACCTGCTGCTTGGCCTTCTCCGGGAGCAAGAAGGTGTGGCCGCTCAGGTTCTAATGAACCTGGGACTTAAACTGGAAGACGTCCGGGAAGAAGTGCTTAACCTACTGGGGCACAATCCCATGCCGAATGAAAATGAACCAAGTGGCGGTGGTGGCAGTGCTGGCAGCGGCGGAGGGAGCGGCGAACGCACTTCCGGGCGCACCAAGTCGAAAACCCCCGCACTCGATAGCTTTGGACGAGACCTCACGGAACTCGCCCGCCAGAACAAACTCGACCCGGTCATCGGCCGCGCCAACGAAATCGAGCGCGTGATCCAGATCCTGAGTCGGCGGACCAAGAACAACCCGGTGCTGTTGGGCGAGGCCGGCGTCGGCAAGACCGCCATCGTCGAAGGGCTGGCCCAACTCATCATCGACAGCAACGTCCCGGAACTGCTCCGTGACAAGCGACTCGTGGTACTGGACCTCGCCATGATGGTGGCCGGGACCAAGTATCGCGGCCAGTTTGAAGAGCGGATCAAGGCCGTGATGAACGAAGTTCGTCGCGCCAAGAACACGATCCTGTTCATCGACGAGTTGCACACACTAGTGGGAGCCGGTGGTGCGGAAGGGGCGATTGACGCCTCCAACGTACTCAAGCCCGCCTTGGCCCGTGGCGAAATTCAGTGCATCGGGGCGACCACGCTCGACGAGTACCGCAAGTACATCGAGAAGGACCAAGCCCTCGCTCGCCGCTTCCAGGACATCATCGTCAACCCGCCGAACAAGGAAGAAGCGGTCGAGATTCTGAAGGGTTTGCGCGATCGGTACGAAGCGCACCACCGTGTGCAAATCACGGACGACGCCTTGAAAGCTGCCGTGGACCTGTCGGATCGGTACATCTCGTCGCGGTGCTTGCCGGACAAGGCAATCGACGTGATCGACGAAGCCGGTGCCCGGATTCGCCTCAAAGCGATGACGCGGCCACCGGACCTCAAAGAGATAGACGAGCAGATTGAGAAGCTCAACACGGAGAAAGAATCCGCCGTTGCGGAGCAAGACTTCGAGAAAGCCGCCAGCCTGCGCGACCAAGCGGACAAGCTCAAGAAGAAGAAGGACACGGTTACGAAGGAATGGCGTGACAAAGCCAAGGAAACCGACGGCGTCGTCGATGAAGATGTGATCGCCGAAGTCGTGTCGAAGATGACCGGCGTGCCGCTGAAGAAAGTCGGCGAGGACGAAACCAAGCGTCTGCTGAGCATGGAAGACGAACTGCACGGCACCGTGGTCAGCCAACACGAGGCGATTAAGTCGCTGTCAAAGGCCGTCCGCAAGAGCCGCGCCGGGTTGAAAGACCCGAAGCGACCGATCGGCAGCTTCATCTTCGCCGGTCCAACGGGTGTCGGCAAAACTTTACTAGCGAAGTCGCTGGCGAAGTTCATGTTCGGCGACGAAGCCGCCATCGTGCAACTCGACATGTCCGAGTACATGGAGAAGCACAACGTCAGCCGTCTCGTCGGCGCCCCGCCCGGCTACATCGGCTACGAAGAAGGCGGCCAACTGACCGAGAAGATTCGTCGCAAGCCGTACTCGGTCGTGCTGCTCGACGAAATCGAGAAGGCCCACCCGGACGTCTGGAACATGCTGCTCCAGATCATGGAAGAAGGCCGCCTGACGGACAACGTCGGCCGCATCGTGGACTTCAAGAACACGATTCTGATCCTCACCACGAACGTCGGCGCGGAGCAGATCATCACGCCGGACGACCTCAGCAGCGTCATGACCAAGTACGTGGTCAAGAGCGCCGACGTTAGTTACACGGACATGAAGAAGAAGCTGCTGGAGCAGATGACGAAGGTCTTCCGCCCCGAGTTCCTGAACCGCCTGGACGACACGATTGTCTTCCGGTCGCTGACCAAAGAGAACCTCAAGCAGATCGTGGACATGGAATTGGCGAAGGTCGGCAAGCGGTTGAAGGAGAAGAACTTGAAGCTGGTCGTCTCCGACGAAGCCAAGGAGTTCATGATCGAGAAGGGGTCCAGCACCGACTACGGCGCCCGCCCCCTCCGCCGGGCCGTCGAACAACACCTCGAAGACGCGTTGTCCGAATCGCTGCTTCGTGGTGAGTTTGCCGGCAAGGACACGATCATCGTGAAGATCGGCGACGGCGAAGACGGCGAGAAGAAACTCGTCTTCGAGACGACGTCGCTCGCCACCCCCGCCAAAGTTGATGAACCCGCCGTCGCCACGCTGGAAATTAAGAGCTAACGCGGCACGGCTCGTTAGAAATTTTCCGGCTAGGGGTGGGGTAGGAGTCGTTTCTTCTAACAAGACGTGAGCGACTGAAACGTAAGCGGCGGGCAGGTTATCCTGCCCGCCGCTTGCATTCTTACTTCGATTGTGGCACTTCGGACTGTTGCAAGACATGCGGTCGCGGGGTGTCGTCGGTGACGCTCACTTTCACGGGTACTGCGGGGTTCGTAGCCGACAGTTTGGCTTGCTCGTCGCACTTGGCCACCCAACCCGCAATCGCCCATTCTTGACGAAGCACGTTCACCAAGACCTTGACATCAACGCCGGCGTGG
>JAYSXU010000545.1:0-1265 GCA_043716965.1 Fimbriiglobus sp. | reverse complement strand
GGGCATCGCAGCGGTCAAAGTTGGACGTGCCGAGCACGTCAAACACCAGCACCGAGTGATACGCCACGACCGCCCGGCCGCTCTCGGAGATGATTGTCGGGTGCGGCACGCCGGCATCGTCGCAGACGCTTTTCACGCGGAACACCACGTCGTTGGCGTACTCTTGCAACGTGTAATTGGTGCTGCTCTCGAAGTCGGTTTGCGAGCCGTCGTAATCAATCCCCAACCCGCCACCCACGTCAATGATCTTCAACCCCGCACCCAGGCGATGCAGTTCAACATAGATTCGCGCGGCTTCGTTGAGGGCGTCCTTCACCTTGCGGATGTTGGAGACTTGCGACCCCATGTGGAAGTGCGTCATCTGCAAGCAATCGGCCATGCCCTTGGACTTCAAATAGTCCAAGGCTTCGATCACTTCCGTAATTGTCAGCCCGAACTTGGAGCGGTACCCGGCGCTCGACCGCCAACGGCCCGCACCCCGACTCGCCAACTTCACACGGATGCCGATCGGCTGTCGGACGCCGAGTTCTTCGGCGTACTTCACGATGAGTTCGAGTTCGGAAAACTTCTCGACGACCGGGATGATGTTCTTGCCGATCTTCCGCGCCAGCACCACCATCTTGATAAATTCGTCGTCCTTGAAGCCGTTGCAGATGATCGGCGTGTTGTCGCCGCCGTTCGTCACCGCCAGCACGGCGAGCAGCTCCGGCTTGCTACCCGCCTCCAGGCCGAAGCCGTGGGGGCGACCGAAGTTCAACACTTCCTCGACGACGTGACGTTGTTGGTTCACCTTGATCGGGTAGACGCAGGAGTACGCTCCGGTGTAGCCGTATTCGTCGATCGACTTCTTGAACGCCTCCGCGATTTCGCCGATGCGGTGTTTCAAAATGTCCGTGAAGCGAAGCAAAATCGGGAGTTGAATGCCGCGATGCTGGAGTTGGTCGATGAGTTGCTTGAGGTCGATTGCCGTGGCGGGGTTCTTGTCCGGGTGAACGACGACGTGGCCTTTGTCGTTGATGCCAAAGTAGCCTTTACCCCAGTTGCGTGTGCCGTAAGTTTCCAGCGAATCCAGGATCGACCATTGTTGGCCCACGTCCCCGTTACTGGAGTCACTGCGTCGCTCAAGAAG
This sequence comes from Fimbriiglobus sp., assembly GCA_043716965.1. Taxonomy (GTDB): domain Bacteria; phylum Planctomycetota; class Planctomycetia; order Gemmatales; family Gemmataceae; genus Fimbriiglobus. Next base: position 136 of record JAYSXU010000545.1, on the reverse strand, counting down.
TTTGCCCATCAGAACGTGCCCCGTCCCCGCAACTTCGGGGCGTGAATGTAACCGCGATTCCGTGAGCAATCATCATAGACAAGCGAGACGGACCTGCAACCGACGCGCGAAATGTTGCAGGGCCAAGGGTGCAGCT
>JAYSXU010000544.1:0-3797 GCA_043716965.1 Fimbriiglobus sp. | reverse complement strand
AACCACGTTTTCGTCAACAGCGGTTGGTAAACCAAACTGACCTGGCTCCAGACCACCCGTTGCGACGAGGCTGGGATCGCTGCCAATTGACCGGCCGGTGGCAACGGAATCCGCGAGGCACGCGACTTCTGCAAACCCTTCTTCTCGATCAGTTCCGTCGGACTCTTTTGAGACCACTCGGGTCGGGCGACCGGGACTAATGTCGTGCCCTTGGTGACAACCGTGTTCCACACCGGGCGATCTGGGGCGATGACTTTGGCTTGCACGCTGGTATCCGGAAACGGGTCCACCGGCGCGAGCGGGCCACCCGTTTCGACCGTCACACCGAGTGCGAGAAAGATACGGTTTTGGAAGTTGGCGTGGGCCAGCGTGTGGACCAACGCCACGGTTAGTTCCGGGCCAAACTCGTTCAGCACTTCGGCAAATTCTTCATCGGTCACGGTGTGCGCGGCCTTCGTCATTTTGTGAGCGAATTGAAGTGCGAGCCGTTCCTTCTCCGGAAGCTCTCGAATGTTCCCGCCGAGTTTCTGCACATCTTCCGGTGTCATCCCCGCCCGCACCAAATCGGCCTCGGCGTATTTTTTCGCATACTCGCACCCCACCGCATCCGCCGCAACCCAGCGCAACTTCCCGGCGAGTATCGGCCCAAGCGGGTTCTGCGTCCGATGCACCGCATCGAGGTGCAACATCGCCCCCGTCGTTCGCGGCAACGCCTCCGCCATTGCCAACGCCCACGCCGGAAGCACCGGGTCATCCCCCCGCAGCCGCTTCAAGGCCGCCGCCGATTCCGGAGCCGGAAACCGAGATTGCGCCATCACCGCATCGCCGTTGCTGACCATGACAATCACCGCCATCAGCCAAAACTGGCTTTTCATGGGACCATCCTGAGAAGGAATCGCGTCGGTCAATTCGCCGTCACCAATCTACCATCGTAACGGTTACGAGTCACGGACGAAATTATCGAAGGAGTGTCGTGCTTGCACACTACGGGTGTAGCTAATTCTCCGGGCCTCAAAAAGCCGGATTCACCACAGAGGGCACGGAGAGCCACAGAGCAAATCCAATACGTTGAATTTCTTCTCCGTGGCTCTCCGTGCCCTCTGTGGTGAAACGTGCTTGGTTGCACATCAGTAAATTGGGTTACACCCCAGCGTACCTTCGATCCCAACTTCACACGGTGGCGCCTTGCCCGATATTGAATCCGGCCTTAGAACAACCCGGATTCGTTACCGTGAGCTGGAGTTCGGGCATGTTGGAACCGCTTGGCGTGGCGCTCGTGGGGTGTGGCACCGTAGGCACGGGGGTGGTGCGGATTTTGCTCGGCCACGCGGAGCGTCTCACGCAACGGTGCGGGCGGGCGGTGGTGTTGCGATCCGTCGTCGTGCGAGACGTGACCAAGACCCGAGATGCTTCGCTACCCCGTGAACTGCTTCGGACCGAAATTGAAGCGGCGATTGCGGACCCCACCGTGCATGTGGTTGTGGAATTGATGGGCGGTACGACCACGGCACGCGGGGTTGTGTTGCACGCGCTGGCGGCTGGCAAGCACGTCGTCACGGCCAATAAAGCGTTGCTCGCGGAACACGGGCCGGAACTGTTTGAAGCGGCGCGAAAGACGGATCGGGTTGTTTGCTTTGAAGCGGCGGTGGCGGGCGGCGTGCCTATCATTCGTGCGCTGGCTGAGAGCTTGGCCGCGAACCAAGTGACGGCAATTCAGGCGATTTTGAACGGCACGTCCAACTTCATTCTCACGTCGATGGCCGACCACGGCATGAGCTACGCGGACGCGCTGAAAGAAGCCCAACGCCTCGGGTACGCCGAAGCCGACCCGACGTTGGACGTGGACGGGTCCGACGCCGCGCACAAGCTCGCGGTGTTGGCGCAAATTGCGTTCGGCGTGACCGCGAAGCCGACGGACATCGAGAAGATCGGCATCGACCACATCGACGCGATGGACATTCGATTTGCGGACGAACTGGGGTACACGATCAAGCTGTTGGCGGAGGCGTGGACGCGGGAGGAAAATCACAACACCCAGGCGCGGCAAGTGGCACTCCACGTCGCGCCGGTGTTGTTGCGGCACACGGACATGTTGGCCCAGGTGCGCGGGGCGTACAACGCGATTCAGGTCGTCGGCGACATCGTCGGGGAAACGCTGTACCAAGGGCCGGGGGCCGGGATGATGCCGACTGCCAGTTCGGTCGTCAGCGACATTATCGACATCGCGGTGGGGCGTGCCCAGCACACGTTCGCCGCCGCAAAACTGTGGTCATCCGTTGGGCACGGGTTCACGATTGAGCCGTCCGAGAGGGTCCGCAGCCGGTTCTACTTGCGGCTATCGGTCCGCGACCAACCCGGCGTGCTGGCGGACGTGTGCCGCGTGTTGGCCGAGGAAAGCATCAGCATTTCGTCCGTCATTCAACACGAAGCCCTCGAAGACGGCACGACCGCCGTGCCACTCGTCATCATGACCCACTACGCCGAAACCGGGAAGTTCCGCGTCGCCGTGAACCGCATCAACGACTTAACCGCGATCGCCGAACCCGCCACGTTCTACAGCGTGGATGACTAACCAAGAAGTTCACCACGAATAAGACGAATCGGACGAATAAAACCAAGACACTTTTAGACAGGATTAACAGGAGTGAACAGGATTAATCCAATTCTTAAATCCTGTTCACTCCTGTTAATCCTGTCTAAAATTCTTCTCAATTAACGCACCAGTACCCGCAGTTCTCGTGGCAGTGGGAAGTTGACGTGTTCTTCGCGGATGGTGCGGGTTTCGACGACGGCGTTGAACTTGGCTCGGAGGTGGTTCAGCACGTCTTGCACGTGGTCTTCGGGCGCGCTGGCGCCGGCGGTCACCAACACCGTGTCGTCGTTATCGAACCAGCTATCCTGCAATTCGGCCACGGTGTCGATGAGGTACGCCGGGCGGTTGTGTTGCTGGGCGATCTCCGCGAGCCGGTTGCTGTTGGAACTGTTCTGGCTGCCCAACACGATCACGACATCCGCTTCCGGGACCAAGTCTTTCACCGCCTCCTGGCGGTTCTGGGTGGCGTAACAAATGTCGTCCTTGCCCGGCCCGACCACGTGCGGATATTTCGCCCGCAACGCAGTAATGATGCCCTTGGTTTCGTCCACACTCAGCGTCGTCTGGGTCAAGAACGCGAGCTTAGTCTCGGCGGACAGTGTCAACGCATTAACATCGGCGATGCTCTCAACGAGTACCATTGCTGCCGGAGCTTCGCCCATTGTGCCGATCACTTCGTCGTGCCCGTCGTGGCCGATGAGAATAATCGTGTAGCCTTCCTTGGCGTACTTGATCGCCTCCATGTGAACCTTGGTGACGAGCGGGCACGTGGCGTCGATGGCCCGCAGATTTCGCTCCGCCGATTGCCGCCGAATTTCCGGTGACACGCCGTGGGCGCTGAACATCACCGTCTGCCCGTTCGGCACTTCGTCGATGCCGTCCACGAACACGACGCCCTTCTCCCGGAAGCGGTCCACGATGGGGCGGTTGTGAACGATTTCGTGGAACACGTAAATCGGCTGACCGAACAGCTTGAGCGCTGTTTCGAGACTTTCGACCGCCATGTTCACACCCGCACAGAAGCCACGCGGGTTGGCAAGGATCACTTTCATGGGCAGTCCGTCCTTCAAGAAGATAATTTCGATTGTAGCCGCATCAATTCAACCTCAACCGTCGTGTCAAGTCACGAATGTTGCCAGGAAATGGCTTTGGATTGACGACCCCGGTTGGGGTCGCGGAGTGTAGCCACGGGTGAAGCGCTTCG
>JAYSXU010000543.1:0-3811 GCA_043716965.1 Fimbriiglobus sp. | reverse complement strand
CGTCGCCGATGGCGGCGTTCAGCTTGATGCCTTCGACCTTCTTGATCTGTGCGGTCGCGGTGTCGCCGATCCAAAGTTCGATGCCGTCGGCGGTCGTGTTGGTCACGGTGAACCGCTTGCCGTCCGGCGACCAACTCGGCCCGGAGAACTTCGCACCGTCCGGGATTTTGACTGCCACGGCATCACCGCCCGTCACCGGCATGAACGAAATTCCGACCACTCGCGGTTGGCGAGCCGGGCCGTTGGTCTTCGGATTGATGCGCAACCCCGCCAACCGCAACATCGGCTCTGCAAGGTCGGCGATGCCGGGGTACCGGCTGCTCTGAACCAACGCCACGCGGTCGCGTGTCGGACTAAGCGACAGCGTCGGCGGCGGGGCCGCGTCGAGGATGTCGGTGACGACTTGGGGCGGCTTCTGGTACGCCGATTGGCCGAGCAGGTCAGAATCGTTCATAGAGAAAAGCACACAAGCCACGGGCAAAAGCCACGCGGCGAATCGGGGGTTGGGCATATTGGAGACTCGGTGAATGGGGTGAGAGATATTGGAAATCCCGGCGAACCGGCTGCGTGAGCTGCCGGGTGGTACGCCACAATCGGTTGGCAGGTAATAACCCGGTTGAGGGAGTCCACCCGGCAGCTCACGCAGCCGGTTCGCCTCAATCTAAAAACTCCGCACCCAGGTTGCTTAGCAACGTTGCCACCACGGTGCGTTTCTTCGGGCCGTTCGCGGGGTTCGCCTCGGTGTCGGTGACCTTCAGTTGGTTCAGCACGATGCCGCCGTTGCCCTGCGGGTACTTTACCAGCCCGCCGATGTTGCACAGCGGCACAACACGTTGTGCGAAGTCTGGCGGGCGACGCACCTTCAGCCAGAGGTTGTCGATGCCGATGACCGGCTTGGAACCGTCGGTCCATTCCAGTGGCTCTAACGTGATGCTGCGGCACTTGCGACCGGGCAATGTGAAGTCCTGCTTCAAGCCCGGTTCCGGCTTCAGTGTCAACGTGATGGCAGTGGATTCGCGGTTATCGAACCGCACCCGAAGCTTCGTGATTCGCCGGTAGTCCGTGTTCGGTATCACACTGAAACCGATGACCTCTTCTTCCTGCGGCAACTGCCCACTCCATTGCGGTCGCAACCCGGCTTGGCTCTGGTCGTGGTAGAAGATGAACTTCCACGAGTCCGCACTTGTCAGGCCGTTGGTCATCTTCGACCAGCCATCGGCGTACTTGTCGCTCGTCACGAACGGGGCGATGTCGTCCAGATCGACGATGTGCGTGAAGGTGTCGTTCGCCGGGTAGCGGTCGCCTGCCCACGGGTAGATTTTCTCCGTCGATTCCAGTGCCACGTCTCGCATCGACAACCCCGCTAGCAGCGGATCACGGATCACAGGCAACGTCACCCGTTCGAGTTTGAACGGTCGAAGGACGTGGTCAAACCCGACCAGCTTGTTGAAGTCCGGCAAGGCTTCCGGTGTCACGCCCCAGAGCATCAGTTGCCCACCTTTATCCGTGAACGCCTTGACCTTGTCCGGTGCCGCAACGAGCTTGCCGAGGTTGTCGGGGGTGGCATCGACGACGACAACATCGGCTTTGTCTAGCGTTGTGACCACATCATCCGTCCGCGTGAACTTCAACCCGGATGCGGTTAGCAGCTTGCGCCGCGGATCGTCGTCGGCCATTGCCACTGCCGTGGGGCGTGCGGCTTTCTTGTAATTCCAGGCGTAGTTCAACAGGTTCGCGGTCAGTCGCCGGGCCACGGGGTCGGTCGGCTTTTCGCCGATGGCCAGTTGCGACAGCAGCATCAACCCGTCGCCGACCGGCATTTCCACGAGTGCCGTGGCGGCGAGTTCGGCATCACATTGCAGCAGCGATCGGGCACCCCGACTCGGCTTGCGGTAAGCGTTGCGATAGACCACGTGGCTGCCGGACATGCAGAAAAAGTCGTCGGCTGTCAGTCCAGTAAAAGCGGGGTGTGATAGGTTTTCCGGGAACGCGATGCGGCCCGTGAACGTCGTCGGTTCCAGATCGGCGGCGATGGCTTGGTTGTGCAGCGGGTTGGTCTGATCGAAGATTAGCACCTTGCGGCCAGACTTTGCGAGCGACTTCCAGTAGGGATCTTTCGCTAGTGCTGGGGTGACCGCATCCGGGCCAATAACGACCAGCTTCGCCGTCGCAGTAATGTCGTCGAGCGACTTCACACTGGTGAAGGGAATCAGCGAACGAAGCGAATCGGTGATCGTGTTCGCAGGATCCCACACCGCCACGGCACCCGCTAGTATCCCTTCCAGTTTTGTTGGTAGACCCAGCACCCGGCACGCCTTCACATCGCGGAACACTTCCTTCTTGTCGCGGAAGCACGACAGCACCAAATCGGCATCGACTTTGGCACCGGGCGGCACGTTAGGCATGTCGAGCGTGATCGTAAATTCTTCGGCACGACCAGGCGGAACGGTGAACTCCTTCTTGCCACGAAGTGCCTGGATGTCCGGGGTGTTCTTCGTTTGTAGCACCCAGTACACAGTGATCGGACTCGTTTGCCGGGTATCGTTGAACAGCTTCAAATTCCGGACGACTTTGGTTCCGGCGGCGAACGTGGTGTTCCACTCGCGGCACAGGACCGCAACGGGTTGCCACGCGGTGTAATGCCCCGCATCCGGTCCTTCGGCGAACCAAAAGTGGAACGCGGCAACGCCGTTCCAGCGATACCCCTCGCTCAGCATCCTGGCGAATTTCGTCACGCCGCGTGCGGCTTCTTTTCGCCCCAAAAACGCACTTTCGCCGATAATTTCCGCATACCCTGCCGGTGGCGAGCCGTTCGCAAAGAAGCTTTCGCCGATGAACAGTGGCTTGTCCTGCGGGACCGGCCACGGGTCTTGCGGCTTGGGTGGCAGGTGCCGCGTCGAGACCTTGTCAAACGTGTAAGCTTCGTCGGGGTAGTCGCGTTTGTCCAGTTCGGGATAGTGGCTCCCCGCAACCGACAACGATTGATCCATCAACGCATCCCCGCCATCGACCATCACCGGGCGCGTGGGGTCGAGTTGTTGCACCAACGCCACGGCCTTCTTGATCTCCGGTTCCACGTCCTTCAGCCACCCGAAGTTCTTCGCGTTGATGTACGTGATCTCGTTTTCCAGCGACCAGATGAATACGGACGGGTGGTTGCGTTCGGCTTTGACCCACGCCGCGAGTTGGGCACGCCAGTTATCAAACAGCGCTGCGTTCGGTTTGCCGTCGCTCACCAGTGCATAACTGGCCACTTCACCATCGAAGATTCCGGACCGTCGCACCGGGATACCGGCCCGGTCGAAGTACGTTAGCGTCTCGTCCTGGCTCGTGCCCGTCCACGGCGTCTCGCCCCAGAACCGCATCATGTTCTGGCCGTTCTTGCGCCACTCCTTCACCGCTTGGTCGGCGGATTGCAGCGGGCGGGCGTCGTTGTTTCGTAGGTCGGCGCGGAAGTGCCAGGGGATACCGTTCAGTGTGAAATGGCGGCCTTGAACGCCCCACTCCCGGAAGCCGAACGGCGTGAATTTTTCGTCGATCACTTTGCCGTTCACCACCACCGTGGTTTCGACAACGTAACGGTGTGGTGCGTCCGACCACCACAGTTTTGGTGCCGGCCACGGCTCCGTCAGTGTGACGACTTCGGCCTTCTCCGGTGCAATCGTGATCGACTTCGCCGTGAACTTCCGGGCCACGGCTGAGGCAATACCTACATCAACATCCAGGTCACGGACGCTGTTACGGACCTCCACTGTCACCGGGTTGACAGTCGGATTTTGCACGGTCACTTCGAGGGCCAGTTGCTTCTTGG
>JAYSXU010000542.1:0-3817 GCA_043716965.1 Fimbriiglobus sp. | reverse complement strand
GCGGAGGGTGAACGGTGGCGAAACAGTTCCAGATGATTGTGCAGATCCCGCTCGCTAGCCGCTGGGGCACTGATGCGGAGATGGCAACCCGTGACGCTTTGGCCAGAGTACTTGCTGACGGGTTTGAGGCCGGAGGTTTCGGCGACTTCAGCGGCAACGATGTCGGCATGGGCAAGACTAACCTGTTCATCTACAGCATTCCGCCCGACAAGTGGGACGCGGCTTTCGCCTTCACCGTTGCCGAGCTTCAGCGGCAGGGACTTGCCGGTACAGCAGTCGTGGCTCGTGGCCTGATGTCGTCAGACGACGAGGACGATGACGTTGAGGCGGAGGAGGAGGAGGTCATGTGGCCTATCGGCTTCCAGGATAGCTTCTCGATCTTCTGAGCTTCTAGACGCCGAACTAGGCACTGCAGCAAACCAGACCACGGCATGCTGACGGCATGCTGACGCCGTGCTGCTCGCCTAAATCGAATCGCCGCCCATGAGCTTGGCTAGTCGTTCGGCTAGCTCGTCTTCGGCGGCGGGGGTCCAGGCGAAATCGGGCGGGGGTTTGAAGGCGCCTTCGGCGTTGAACGTGGCGGTCGGGACGGGACAGAGCGTGGCCACACCGATCACACGGCTATGATAACGCAGTTCAAAGCCGGTCATGGAACCCAGGTCGGTCCAGTTAATCATCCCCGGTGAAAAGACCGTCGGGCCGTCCGTGATGAGGACGGTTTGTTCCAGTAACACCGGCGGTCGGACGGCACCGGGTACGGTTCCCGTCACTTGCAATGGTAACAGGGCGGCAGCACCAATCTCTTTGCTGGCCAGTGCGAAACAGGGGCCGAGGCGTCGGGCATCTTGAGGTTGAGCATGGCGAACGATTTTCACAACACCGGCTGAGTCCTCGATCACGAACCGCGCGTCGGACACCCGCAACGATTGCACGAACCGCTTCGGGCTGATGGCGGTCACTCGTTGCGAATGCAATTCCTTGCCACCAACCAACCAGCGAATCGTGTACGACCCCGCCCGTCGTGGCGGCTTCGGGATCGTTGCACTGATGAGCGCCTCACGCAGACTCAGTTGCGAACTACTCAGTGAAACTGGCACAACTTGTTCGCCACCCCGTTCGGCGGCGAACACTACTTGCAAACCCAGGTCCGCGATTGGGGACAACCCGCCGGACGACCGCAACACAATCGACGTGGTCAGACCCCGACATTGCGACGCAATGAACGTCTGAGCGGAGATGGCGTGGTCGCCAAGCCGCACGGCAACCGTGGCCAGCGTCACCCGCAGCCCGGCCAGGAACTCGGCGGACGTCTGAACAACGATGATCGTGGTGGTGATGAGCCGTTGTTTCCACAACAGTTCCGCATTTAATGTCGTCGGCGGTACGGGGACACGAAAAAACAATCGGTACGACGACTGCCCGCCTTCTTCGCGGCGGATCGTTTCGGCAACGACTGGGTCTTGGCCCGGTACTCGCAACGTGAAATCGGTCCGGGTTCGCATGGCAATCGGAAGTTTGGCCAAGACTTCGACGATGACGCACTCCGCGTTCCACGGCACGGGTGGGCCGTACAACAGCAGCCCGGCTTTTTCGTAGCGGATGTGGATTGCGCGTTCTGTGGGCTTGGGTCGCCCCAAATTAGACAGGTTATTCATGACCCAATCGAGCCATTGCGTCATCGAGTGCCGCATCAAGTTCCCCTCCCGTCGGCCCGGAAGCCGAACAGATGAGACACGAGACCGAGCGCGGAATGCGAAACTTGTGCGAACGAAACGGTTCGTCGAACACGTCCGGCACACGCTTCATCGTAAACAACAAGCTGGTAAAGTCGGCACCGACCGTTGATGAAGCTGTTTCCAACATCCCTAACGTCACCAGCGCGTGCAAACTGGCGATCGTGTTGATGCTGGCTTTGGGTGCGGGAATGGTTGTCTCCAGGACCGCGCCACCGGGGTGATTGTAGTCGGGTAATGGGGCCGCAGGGTCACCGGGGGCTTCACGTTGGAGATAACTGGCTACGCAACCGTAACACGGGCCGTCCGGCAGGAAGCGATGCACCCAGCCCGCAATTCCACCGCTCAACACTTCACCAAGGGTCCACGGTTTGCGCGCTGTTCGCATCAAGTGATCGAAGTGATACTTCGCCAACTCGTTGTCCACCGCGCAGATGGCAACATCACAAGTTGCCACAGCATTTTCAATCGCGGCTTGGTGTTCTTTCGCAGTCACATCGACCGGCAAAACTTCGACGACTAACTCCGGTCGCCGTGCCTGTAACCACTTCGCAGCGAGTTCGCCTTTCAACCGCCCGATGGCACTGATCGGAAAAAGATGCCGATGCACGTTGTGGGATTTGTAACGATCGGGTTCAACGATTGTCACCTTGGCGATGCGCGAATCGCGGGCCACGAGGTCCAACACGACGACCCCACCGCTACCGACGCCGACTTGAAACAGGTGGGACACGACGTTGCCTCACTTTGCCTCGGGGAGCGGCCATTCGCCGGTTTCGTGCCAGATTTCGTAGCAGGCGAGCCACCGCCAAGCCGCTTGAATGGCGAAGATGGACGTAAATTTTGCGGGATCCCAGCGATTCGTAGTGCGTGTGGAACCTTGTCGCCAAAGGCAGAGCGTTTGCCCTTCAAGCAGGTGCGGGCAATGCTTCATTGGCGAGATCACCCGCGTCTCGGGTGGCACGGTCGGGTAACTGGAGAGCAATCGGGTTTCGATCAAGTAGATGTTGTGTGCCGGTTTCAGGGCATAGGCCAACACGACAGTTCCGCCGACCCGATTCACACGAATGCGAAACACCGGGTCGCGGCCGTCGTTGTACTTTTCAATGACCGGAATCTCAACGGAGAGTAACCGCCGCTTTCCGGTTTCGGTATCCAGAAGTCCCATAGCGATTGAAGATTGGTATTCCCGGCGAACCGGCTGCGTGAGCTGCCGGGTGGATTGCCTCAACCGGGGGTAAGCATCACATTTATTGGTGGAAGTTTGCACACAGATCGTCTGGTTTTCAGCCTGAAGGGCTGGGAGCACTAAGCCCAGGGCAAGCCGCTTCGGCGCCGCCCTGGGTTCACTGATCGCCATTCCTTGCAGCCTGAAAGGCTGCGAGCCGAGAGTCGGGAACGATCGCTGTCAGCCCTTCAGGCTGAAGAGTTTTTTACATGACTACCCAGGGCGTCGTCGCCAAGCCTCCTCGCCCTGGGCTTAGTGCTTCCAGCCTTTCAGGCTGATGACAAAGAATGCCAGAGCAGTGAACAAATTTTCCACCAACTTCCGTAACGCTTACCCCATAACTGGGTGACAACCAGCCAAGTGACTGTGGTAGTCCACCCGGCAGCTCACGCAGCCGGTTCGCCGGAACGGTGATTCTTCAGTAATGGCACGGGACGGACTTGATGGCGTGGATGACTTCTTCGTCGGGGACATCTTCGGCAGTCCCGGCGAAGCTGGTGTCGCGTCGGTCCATCAGGAGGACGCGATCGCCTTCGGCATTGCCCCGCAAGGCAGTGACAAGTTGGCGACGCTCTTTTTCGTTCAGTGGTCGGAAGTCCATGATGCGTTCCCTCCAGTCCTTCGGGCGAAAAACCGTCTGTTCCAGCAGTGCCGGTTCCAGTAACCAGCCGTTGGATTCTCGTCAACTGCGGGCCGCCAATTCGGCCAGGATTTGGTAAACTCCGTGGTCCGGAGCTAACCCCGCAGGCAGGTCGGGTTGAAACACTTCTCCGTCTGCTTCGTACAAGCACCGCACCGATTTTTCGTGCAGTACCAAGTGTATTGCTTGTCCGACCTCGCTCAACCGAATCCGAAC
>JAYSXU010000541.1:0-3821 GCA_043716965.1 Fimbriiglobus sp. | reverse complement strand
AACTGCAAAAAGCATGCCTTCGACACCGTGAGTTGATGGCTTGTGCAATTCCAATAATGCAGCGGAGAATCCGATTCACAACACGTCGATGCGCGGTCCAGAACCAATTCTGATGACCCCGCAGCCAGTTGCCGTGAGCGGCTTTCGACCACGCTGAGCGATTAGAAGCCACAGTACGCTGGGAAAATACTGCGCGCTGTGGTTGTTTCAATTTGAGATTGTTCGACCACGTTTGGACTTGCTGGGATTTCCCGACCTGACTATGCCCGTTGACATTGGAATTCGTTTAGAGCGTCGGGGGGCGTGATGGCTCGACAACTGATCGTTTGCGTAGCAATTGCGACGATGACCTCGTGGGGATGTCACACTCCGCCAGTTTATGAAAGTCAGGCGTTGCCACGCTTTCTTGTCGATCCGTCGCCCGTTGTCGTTGCGGAACCGCTTCCCAACGAGTCCCAAATCGTGCCGGTCGCCCAACGGCCTACCGTCACGTTGCCCGATGTCGTCCGCGAGTGCGTGCTGAACAACATGCGGCTGCGGGCGGGTGAAGAACGGATCCGACTCGCCCAAGCCGACTACGTGACCGAATCGTTGATTCCCAACTGCCAAATCTTCGCGGACGCACAGTTGCTACCCGTCACGTCCGTCAGTTTCGATAACCAAGCCGGTCCGCCCCAATACGACGTATTGCTAACCGTGCCGATCGACTGGTTCGTCTTCGGGAAACGAGTCGCCGCCCAAGCTGCTGCAAAGTTGAACGTGGATGTCGCTCAGGCTGAGTTCGCCGATCAACTCCGGCGGGAAATCGCTGCGACGGTCGATGCGTTTTATGACGCACTCGAAGCCGACATTGCCGTGAAGTTGGCGGAGAACGATTTGGATGCCTTGAAGCTCCTGGAGAAAACCGCACGGGATCGGGCCAAAGAGGCTGCGAAATTAGGCGTAGAAGTTCGGCGAGTTCAGCTAGCGGTCCTCGACGTTCAACGCGAAGTCAGGAAACGCCGGGCCGCAGCGGAGACCACCAAGGCAAAATTGCAGGCCCGGATTGGTCGCCCCGCCGACACACCGGATTTTGTGGTGAAGGGGACGTTGGCAGTCCGAGCCGCCGCCCCACTGTTGAGCGTCAATCAAGCGTGGACCCTGGCCGAACAGAACCGCCCCGACCTGATCGCCGCCCGTCGGGCCATCGTGGCTGCCGATGCGGCGATCGTCCGGGAACGTCGCAAAGCCGGGCCGCAAATGTCGATCACCACGGGTCCAGACTACCAAGACCAAATGCGAATCACCGGGTTCCGCAATGCGTGGCTGTGGACGGTCGCACTGAATAGCACGTTGCCAATCACCGACCGCAACCAGGGCCGAATCCTAACGGCGGAGGCACTGTCTCGGAGCACCCGTGCGGGACTGGGGGCAGCCACTGCCGAAGCGCGTGCGGAGGTCGAACAAGCCGTCGCCGAATACACCGAAGCACTCAACGGCGTAACCGGGGAAGATGTGGCATCCCTCCGCACGGCACGTGAAGTCCGCGACGAAACTTTGGCCGCGTACAAAAAAGGCGACAAAGACCTACTCGATGCCCTCGACGCCGAGCGCGCGTACCGTGACCGGGTGCGAAACACCCTTGGCAACCTGACGGATTACTGGCAGGCGCTCAACCGATTAAATGCAGCCGTCGGGCAACGAGTCTTGATCGCAGTGGAATCGGACAAAGACACGTTACTCGACGACCTGAGTGCCAAGGAATCAACCCCCGCGCCGAAATGACCGTCGTTGCGTAACTTCTCGTGAGAGGGATCGTCATGACCGAATGGTCCATCGCAATGGCCGGCGCAGGTGTGGGTTTAGCGATTTCAGTCGGGTTGGAAAGTGCCTATTCCTACCTCCGGCGACAGTTCTTTGTTGAGCCGACGATCGCCTCGCACTTCTCGCCGAAAGGCGGTTGCACGGATGCAATCGTCGCGGAGCTTCGCCTGGCGCAGCGGGAAGTCCTCGTTCAAGCGTACTCGTTCTCGTGCAAGTTGATCGCACAAGCTTTAATTGATGCGGCGGAACGGGGTGTCGCAGTCCGAATCCTGCTCGATCGGTCGAACGAGAAGGAATCCTATTCCGAAATTGGCGACCTGAAGCAGTACCAAATCGAACTCCTGATCGACGCCTGCCACGCCATCGCGCACAACAAAATCATGTTAATCGACGGGCAAACACTCCTCACGGGTAGCTTCAATTTCACGCGACAAGCCGAACACGAAAACGCCGAAAACCTGTTGGTTCTGAAAGGGCACAACGAACTGTTTGAGCAATACCGCAAGAACTTTTTCGTCCACCACCAACACTGCCAAGCACCCGGCGGAGTGGCCAACGGCCATCTGGTACGATTGAAAGCGGGCTGAGGAACTCACGCAAAAAAGCCAGCCCGAAATTACTCTCGGGCTGGCTGGGTTCGTGCCAAATGTCCGCAATACAACCGACTACTTCTTCGGAGTGCTGCTGACAATCGGGTTCGCAATCGTTAGCTTTCCGCTCTTGTTTGCAGACGTTGTTATGGGCATCACGGTGGTCGAACTGCCAGTCACGCCGTTCGACAGGTTGCCGGTGCCGTTGTTAAAACTTCTGCGTTGCGAATTGTGAGTTTGTTGGCTCGCAAAGTACAGTTTGGCAACCGACAGGACAAAGAACGCTTCTTCGATTGGGCCGTTGAACTGCACGCCGAGTAAGGTTGCAATGTGATCGGCCAGCAGGATAATCTCCGCCCATTGCCGCTGAAAGTCCGCGAGGTTGGTTGTGGTCCCGGCACCGACGCCCGTACCTGTGATTGAACCGCTGCCCGCCGGAGTTCCAGTTGTTGGGTTGTACGGGATTCCGGTCGTCGGCAAGGCCGGTGCCGATCCCATCAAGCCCTTTGAAAGAGTCGGTTGTGTCGTGTTGGTGCTGCTAACGATGGTGTTTTTCAGCGTTAGTTTTGGCTGCTGAGTCGTCGTTTTTGTTGGCGATGTTGGTGTCTGGGCGACGACGGTGTTCGTGCCGACCAGCGCACAACACCCGATTAGCAAACTCACTCGGGTCATCAAATTCCGCACGGGTTCATCTCCAAACATTGGCTCCGCGACTTCAGGTCATGAGTTTAGCTCAATTTCCATGAGAGCGTCGTGAGGCCGCCATGAGAATGGTCTCTCTACTTTCAGTTACGGAAGCTGGCCTTCAGGTTCTGGCGGTTCTTTGCCGTATTTCACTTTGTATTCGCTGGCGAATTTCGCCTTCAAGCTGGGGTCGCAGATGAAGCATTGGCTCTTGGCGCGGGTGTGTTCCTTGCACCAATCGCCCTTGTCCTGAAAGGCTTTGGCCACCTTCGCGTCGCACATGCTACAGACTTCTTCTTTCACGCCGTGTTCGTCGCACCACCAATCATTGTGGCCGTGCTTCGCACCCGCCTTGGCCACCGCTTTGCCGTCCTTTTTTTCAGTCGTCTGGGTTGTGCTTTTTTGCTCACAACCGATCACAAGTAGAAGCACCATTAGCAGTGGTGCGTGAATCCAAGTCTTCATCCGATTCGACCTCATTTGAAACGTGTTAACGGTGAACGGCAGTCAATTGTGTTGGCGTGGCCAATACTTTTCGACGACCGATCCCCGACAGCTTTCCCGTCACGAGAAACAAAACTCGCAACACCAGCAGTGACATAATCATCGCCGAGATGACGCCACCGATCACTACGGTCGCCAGTGGCCGTTGGACTTCGGCACCCATGCCGGTGGACAATGCCATTGGCACGAAACCAAGGCACGCCACGAGAGTGGTCATCAGCACGGGCCGGAGTCGGGTGA
>JAYSXU010000055.1:0-6313 GCA_043716965.1 Fimbriiglobus sp. | reverse complement strand
CGGAGCGGTTGGCGTACCAATTTAGCAGGCAGATTCGCATACGCCGCGCTAGCTCTGGGCCACAGTTTCAAAGACTTTTGCCACCGTGTCGGCGGTCCGTTCCCAGGTGAACAGCTCACTCCGAATCACCCCCCCTGTTATGAGTTCTTGACGGAGGGTTTCATTCGTCAGCAAGCTCAACAAGCCGTCTCGTAAGGCATCGTCGTCATCGGGGTCGAGGAGCAATGCCGCGTCCCCGGCGACTTCCGGCAGGCTCGTGCGGTTCCCGGTCAACACCGGCGTGCGGCAGACAAACGCATCCAGGATGGGCAGGCCGAACCCTTCGTAGCGCGATGGAAAGCACAACAGCCTCGCGCCGCTCAGCAACCCGGAGATGTCGGATTCTTCAATAAAGCCGTGCAGGATTACTCGGTCACCGAGACCCGCTTCGTCGGCTTGTTTGCGGAACAGTGGCAAGGCTTCATCTTGAATCCCGACCAGAAGTAATCGGTAGGTGGACCGGACCGAAACGGGTAGGTTTGCGTAAGCACGGATCAGCTTTGCGGTGTTCTTGCGCGGGTCCGACGCGCCAAACCCGAACGCATACGGCTCCGCCGGGTGCAGGCCGTATTTGACGCGAATCGCATCCAATTCAGCGGGGTCCGTGATGTGCCGGGTGTTGCGGTCGGCGGCCCAGGGGTTGACGGTGATTTTTTCCGCCGGGGTGTTCAGGACTTCCATCAATCGGTGTTTGCTGTACTCGCTGCCGGTCAGGATGTGCTTGGCCCGGTCCGCAATCTGTCGTACCCGGAACAACCACAACTGCGCATCGGCGGTCTCGGGGGCCAGTTCATACGGGATCAAGTCGTGGATGTTCACAACCACGGGTACGGACGACCGCTTCGGGCCGGTGTTGGCGGGGGAGTGCAAAATATTCGCGCGGGTTGCCAGTGCGCACATCGGTAGGACGGCTTGTTCCCAAAGTGCGAATCGGTTCAACCTGAAGAAGTCGATCCGCGACCGGGTTAAATTTCGCAACCCTTCCAGTTGGGTCACCGTGGCTTCGGTTTGGTGCAGCAAGAGAAAATGCCACGCCGGACGACGCACGGCGAGGGTGGCGTACAGATTGATGAGCGTCTTGCCGATGCCCCGTCGTTGGGGTCGGAACACTTGTCGGGCATCCACGGCGATACGCATCCGCTCACGGCTCACCGATCATCCCCCGACATCCCCGTGCGACTTCTTCAAACACCGTAGCAACATGTTCCGCCGTGGTGTGCCAATCAAATCGCTTCAGTCGGTCCCGACCGTTCTGGATCAAGTGCCGGCAGAATTCGGTATCGGTTAACAAGTATTGCAAACCGTCCGTGATGGAACCTGTGTTCGTCGGATCGACAAGAACCGCCGCATCGCCCGCCACTTCCGGCAGGCTGGTTTGGTTCCCGGTCAGCACCGGCACCCCGGCTGCGAAGGCGTCCAGAATCGGCAGTCCGAAGCCTTCGGACTGTGTGGGGTAGGCCAATACCGTCGCTCCGGCGAGGAGTGCGGCGACATCGTCGTCCGAAACGTAGCCGTGGATTCCGACACTAGCTTCCAGATTGTGCTGGATGACTTGTTGGCGGAAGGAATCTCGGCCGGCGGGTGCAACTCCGACAATCACCAGGGAAACATCTCGGCGAATTTCACCCGGCAATTGTGACCAAGCTGCGATCAACCGAGCGGTGTTCTTCCTGGGGTCAGCCATGCCGAAGTGCAACACGTAGCGGTTGGACGTTGGCACGGCAAACCGTTCGCGCAACTGCCACTGACAGTCGGGTGTCAGTGGCGTAGCAGTGCCGTTGATTGGTCCCCAGTGGATGACACGGATTTTTTCCGGAGCAACGCCGATGTGCTGAACGATCCGCTCTTTCACATGTTCACTCACAGCCAAAATCAACCGTGACCGTTGGGCGGCGCGGCGTACATTTGCAATCCACGCCATTGTGTCGGGATCGTTTCGACCTGTTTCCAGTGGGATCAAATCGTGAATGGTTACAACCATCGGCGCGAACGTGACCCACGGCGCCGGACCAGCGGGCGCGTGAAAAATATCGGGCCGAGCGATGAGATTCGCCACCGGCAATCGCACCCGTGGCCAAAGTTCGTAGCGATCCCCCTTGATGCGGATTCGTTCTGCCGAGATGTTGGGCAAGTCCGCGAACGGGTTGTCGTTCACGCCCTCTTTGTAGAAGAACCGAAACCGCCAATTTGGACGCAGTATCGTCATTATGCGGTAGAGCGCAATGGTTGTCTTGGCGATGCCACGCCGTTCTTCATCGAACACCACACGGGCATCAACCGTCACCGTGAAAGGCCGCGTCATGCTGGCCCCGTTGCGAGTTCAACAAGTCGTTTCGCGGTGGATCGGAACGAATGGTTTTGGCTGTACGTGGCGTTCCGAGTCCGGAGAGTGTTCTTCGTTTCGGGATCGTTCAGGATTTGCAAAATGGCCGCTGCAAACAGTTGCGGGTCGTCGCAATCGGCGAAAAGAATCCCGGCGCCGTCTATGGCAAGTTGTTCGATGCCGGGAATGCGACTGGCCACTATCGGCAACTCGGCGGCAATGAGGTGCCCGAGGCTGCTCGATTGATTCACCGAACGAAACGGTGCCAACGCAACATCTGCCTGTCGCAACACTGCCGCCATCTCAGCATCACTCACGTAAAGAGTCCGTAGGAATCGGGACTGAACCCCCAGTTGGACGGCCTGGGCTTGCAAAAGTTCCACCGCCACACGCGACCGATCGGCGTCGCCGATTTGCACGATCACGACATCACCAGGCAAATGCGGCAGCACCGCAATCGCACGATCGAACCCCTTCGACGCTTGCGGAAATCCGAGTAACACCAGCACCTTTTTACCTTGGGTTCCGAACCGGGCATCGACTTCGGCATTCGTCAAATTCGGTTCCGGTAACGGATACGCCGGGGTCGGCACTACGTGGATTCGTGCCGGTGGCAAATCCATTTCCCGTGCTTCCGCCAATCGTGCGGCGTGGGTGACGAGGTACTTAGTGAAGCCGAATAACTGGGTTAGGATGAACCTGTTGTAATCCTGAGTTCGTGTATCCCATCGCGCCACTGCAAGGTGTGTGAGACGCTGCAGGACTTTCATCGGGAACGACCCCTCGACATCCGCCGGGTCCACGCGGCCAGGGCCTTCGTGCAGGACGACAATCGCAGGTGATTTCAAATGCCGGGCGAAGAGCGGGAAGAGGTTTTCGCCGAGCCGGGAACCGTTCCAAAACGTGTCGGTGTAGTCGATGATTACGGCAGTGTAGTTTGCGGATTGCGCGGCCAAGTCGCGGTAGCGGCGACGTTGTCGGAACAGGGCACGGAGGTTGTGTCCGTAGACGCGATCGGTGGGTAGCTTCACCGTATCGACCTCGGCAAATTCGTTCATCGCCAATGCGACGTTGCGTTGATACGACGCCACGCCACACGGCCACAGACCGGAGGTGTAGTAGATCAGCCGTGGGCGCGCGATCGTGGTCATCCGGTGCGAACTTCTTCTCGAAAGCGTTGAATCAGGCCGCGAAACTTGGCTTCGTCCAGGACCGCTTCAACCCAGGTGCGGCTTTTTGTGAAACTTAACAATCGGCTCTTGATGGCGCTGGCTAGGTACCGTTTCCACATCCAGCGCGGGGCGTGAAACAGCCGTGGTGTCTGGTCGTTCAAGAACGGTTCGATGCACTGGTAGCCGGTCCAGCGGTTGACTTCGTGGACGTACTTCGGGTTCATGCGGTCGGCGGGTAGAAAGTGATCGACGACCGCCGTGCCCACCCACACGCCTTCGCCACCATCCGCGCGAATACGATCAATGACGCGCGTTTCATCCCCGCTTGTCAGGCGTTTGCCAACGCGACCGTAGAGCGGGTCGAACGGGTGTTTCCGCAACACCTCCGTGCGGAAGCCGATGTTGGCACCGTAAGCATATTCGCCGGGTTTCAGCCAGCGGATTTCGGGGCCGTGGTCGAGCAACGCCCAACAGTGGCCAAGTCGGGGTAGGTTGTCCGTGACCCAGTGCGGTGGGGTGCGTTCAAACCACGGCCGCACCGGGCCGCCGAAGAATTTCGCCGTCGGGAAATTCTTCGACGCGGCCAGGAGTTCGGTCATCCAATTCGGATGCACCAACACATCGTCATCCGTCCAGAGCAGCAATTCGCCGCGCGCTTCGGAGACGGCGTTGTTGCGAGCGTGGGAATGACCTTGCTGCGTTTCGACGAGATGTTTCAGCGGCAGCTTGTCGGCATGTTTTGCAAGAACCGCAGCGGTGGCATCCGTGCAGTTGTTATCGACGACGAGCAGTTCCCAGGTCACGCCACTTGGCACCAGCAGAGTGTGCAGGTGCGTCAAGGTTTGGTCGAGCAACGCACAACGGTTCCAGGTGCAGATGGCCACGGTGACATCCATTGTCAGACTCGTTGCCATTCTTGCGGTGCGATCCAGACGCCTTGGTCCGTGTTCGTTGAAAGGTGCAAGTGCCGCTCATCGCCCAGTACATCCACGACCACAGCCGAATCCACTTCGTCAATAACGGCACCCAGGTCGGTCCCCAGCATGAGGTTGACCAGCACCGTTTGCCCAGGCCGAATGTTGACGTTGCGGAGCCTGCACTGGAAGGACTGCTTGCCGGGCGTCAGTGACACCGGGAACCCGGCTTCGCGGCTCCAACCACTGACCACCCGCGTGCCGTGCAGGCTTTGAATCGCCACCGCAATCGTCACGTCGGGGATCGTCAACGCGGTTTCGACTTCGACACGAATCGTGAGATCGTCCCCACTGGTGAACACCGACATCGGGCGGCCCGTGTTGTCGTACAACCCGGCTTGCACGAACCGGGCGCGGCCGTCGCCGACACGCGGTTTGTTCCTCAGGTCACCGCTACGTGAGTCTTCAAGAAGCGTGTCGAGGTAGTTTTGTGTGACCTTGTCCGCCGGTCCCACTTCGAGCACTTTGCCGCGTTGCAGGTACACCGCCCGTTGGCAAAATCGCGGGATGAGTTGCATGTTGTGCGAGACGAACAAAATCGTCCGCCCCTGGTTGGCGAGCATCGTCATGCGGTCGATACACCGGCGCTGAAAGGTCGCATCGCCGACGGCCAAAACTTCATCCACAATCAGGATGTCCGGCTCCAAGTGCGCCGCCACGGCGAACGCCAACCGGACGTACATTCCAGACGAATAATGCTTCACCGGGGTGTCGAGGTACTTGCCAATTTCGGAGAACTCGACGATCTGGTCGAACTTCTTGATGATCTCACGGCGGGACATTCCGAGGATACTGCCGTTCAGGAAGACGTTCTCGCGGCCCGTCAGTTCCGGGTGAAACCCGGTGCCGACTTCCAGTAGCGACCCCATCCGCCCGCGAACTTCGATCCGCCCCTTCGTCGGCACCGTGATCCGGCTGAGCAGCTTCAGCAGCGTGCTTTTCCCCGCCCCGTTACGGCCAATGATGCCAACCACTTCCCCCGGTTGCACTTCAAACGAAACGTCCTGCAACGCCCAGTAAACGTTCGCCGAGTCCGAGATCGTCCCCGGCGCCGCGAGGGCCTGCAACTTGCCCCATGTGGACTTAGCCGTGGACTTGATGACCTCCGTGAGGTTCCAAAACCCCGCCGGCCCCGCCCCGATCTTGTACCGCTTCGACAGGTTTTCCACACGAATCGCTGGTTTCATAGTTGGGCATCAAGTGTAAAAAGCAATCGGGTTAACGGTCAAAGTCTTAGGCCGAGCGTTGATGAATTATCGCCCATTTTCAGTTTCACGGAGCTAGCCGAACGTGCGGATAAGCTCGAATCAGGCGATCTTGCGTGACAAGCGGGCAATCGTAAAGCCGCGCTGTTGCCACGATTAATTGGTCTGCCGGATCGCGGTGGAAGCTACCCGGCAGTTGACTGGAGCCGACTGCGATTTCGGGTGAAAGCGGCAATAGTTGAACAGGTGCCCGCAAAGCGTGGGACAACCACTGGTCTACAGGTACAGCGAGTTGGAGTCGGTTTAACTCGACCAACTTAGCTACCTCCCAACAGGAAATAGCAGATACCCCAAGTCCGTTGATTGCCTCGGTCTGAATGTACGCCAAATTATCTGCAGGCAACTGACGCCCACCATTCGTCCACCAAACCCAAATGTGTGTATCCAGGATTATCACTGCAATACGCCCCAATCGGCTTCAGCAACTGGCTCGGTTGGGTTGTCGTACCGTATCACTGAGTCCACTAGCGTGAAGCCAACGGGCATCGCAGTTGGCACCGGCACAACAATGACTTCAACCGTTTGCCCAGCATGAAACGG
>JAYSXU010000540.1:0-3827 GCA_043716965.1 Fimbriiglobus sp. | reverse complement strand
GCCGCGACATTATCCGCATCACCGGGCCGGTCGGGGTCATCTTCGACAAACTCGAATGGGATACGACTTTCCCCGGCAAGATGTACCCCGTTTCGGTTGTTCAACAGTCTCCGACCACCTTCCGGGTCTTCTTCCCGCGTCAAGTATTGAGCGGCGCCTACAACATCGAAATCGGCTCCAAGATTGCTGCGGCTAGCGGACCAACGACCGACTTCCTCGACACCAACCAGAACGCCGGGTTGTCGATCCTTCGAGGGACCGGCGACCCGGTCACCGGACAGTTCGTCAGTGACACCTACAACACGACACCGGGTGCAGTCTCGATTCTCGCCGGCCAAAGCGTGATGATGCCGCTTGACATCCAAGACCTGTTCACGATCACGCAAAATTTGGCGAACCGGATCAAGTTGAACCTCGACATCACCTTCCCGAACGACCCCGCATTGTCGGCAGATTTGATTGCCCCAGACGGCACAACAGTCCGGCTGTTCTCCGGCGTCGGTGGGAACGGACCGGGGCCGTTTGCGAACTTCAGTAACACGTCGTTTAACGACGGCGGTGGCACGCCGATTCAGTCCGGTACCGCGCCGTTCAGTAGCGGCCCGTACACGTCCCAATTCCCGCTGAGCACCCTGAGCGGCAGCGTGTCCCGCAAGCTGGATGCGTTGGGCGTTTCGATCCCGTGGCAATTGAAGATCACCAACAACGGCCCTTTGACGGGAACCATCAATCGATATTCGCTGACGTTGCCGCACGTTTTGTCGGGCACTGGTCTCGGCGAACCGGTTGATGACCGCTTTGTGGTCGGGTTCCGCATCTTCAACCAAGACGCCACGAACCCGCTGACGAAACAAGTCTGGAGTCCGGTCGGGCCAGCGCCCTTAAATAATCAAGCCAACAACAGCCGGATCACGGGCATCGCCGTCGATCCTTCCGACGCGAGCGGAAACACAGTCTACATCGGCGGAGCGAGCGGCGGTATTTGGAAGAGTTCAAACTTTTTGACGACGGACAGCGACGGCCCGAACTGGGAACCCCTCACCGATTTTGGCGCTGCCAACGGACTCAACACGGGGTCAATCGCTGTATTCGGTCGCAACAACGATCCGACTCAGTCCATCATCTTTGCCCTCACGGGTGAAGGTGATACCGGCTCGGTTGGCGTTGGGGTTCTGCGTTCGATGGACGGCGGCAAGACTTGGGTGATCCTCGACAGCACCACCAACGTCGATGCGACCGGCAAGATTTTGCCAGTTGATTCCAATCTCCGCGATCGGACGTTCTTCAACGCGACCGGCTTCAAGATTCTCGTCGATCCGACGCTGACACCGACGGGCGACGTGATCACCTACATCGCTACCAGTGGCAATAATGGCGGTGTGTGGCGAAGTATTGATACCGGCAAACACTGGGCGCGAATTCGTGCGGGGAATGCCGACGACATTGTTCTTTCCGCTGGTAGCCGATCGACGAGCAATATTTCCAGCGGTGCGCTCGAATTCTTGTACGCTGCGTTCCGTGGCGAAGGGGTCTTCACCACCTCGCAAGCGACCAGTGCCGTCTCGATGCAACCGACGACGACCCAACAGGGCAACCAGTTAATCCGGGACTTTGCAACACCGACTTCGTCCGAAGTTCTCGTGAGCGCGCCGCGTGACACGCCGAACGGTGCAAAGGGCCGTATCGTGATCGCTGGTCCTGCCGTGACTGGTGATGTGGTGTTGGACAACTACTACCAGGGGTGGTTGTACGCTTTGGTTTCCACTCCTCCTGGGCCAATGGGCGGCAAGCAGGATGGCTTTTACCAGACGAAGGACTTCGGGCGAAACTGGACTAAGGTTCATTTGCCAATCTACATCCCGCCAAATACTGTCGGCGTTGGATACCCATCGAACGACGAAACCAAGCCCGACATCGACCTGTTCAACGCAGGAATTGGCGAAGGGGGCCAGGGGAATTACGACATCGCGATCACTGTAGACCCGAACAACCCGCAAATTGTTTATCTCGCGGGGCTGGGGGCTGGAAATGGGAGCCAACCGCAACCGGCTGGTGGGTTAATTCGTGTCGATATGTCAAAGGTTTACGACTCGCAAGCCTTGATATTCTACGACAACAATTCCGCAGACCCCGCCGTCAATACGCCCGGCACCACGCAGGTCAACACAGTGGGTGGGGCGGTCATCCGGGATCTGGTCCTGTACGGAAACTTGGGCGGGTTCCCCCTGGTCACCCCGACCGGTGTCGCACTGTTCAACATGACGAACCTGTACCGTGACCCGTTGAACCCGTTCACCACGGACGCCACGGTGTTGGTTTACAACACGCAAAGATTCACGAACACAGGTGCGGGCGCGAGTTACATCCCGTTCGCAGGCTTTACGTCCACGGCGGACGTTCACCGCATGGTGACAATTAAGGACCAACTGACGGGCAAAACCCGGCTCATTGTGGGCGGGGATCAACAAGTTGCGACGGGTGTTGACGACGGAGCTGGCAACTTAGTGTTCGGCATTGGTACCGCCAGGGCGGTTACGGGGTCACGCAACGGCAACCTGCAACTGACGCAGTTTTACTCGGGGGCCGTTCAGCCGAGCCAGTTGGCGGTGGATATTTCCCAAGCCGTGTTCTACGGCATGGCGCAAGATAACGGCTTCCCAGTATCCGGTCCGAATGCCCTACGCGGTGGCGACCTCAACTGGACGGGCGTTCGGGGAGATGGTTCGCAAGTGGTCACTGATCAAACGGGATCGGGAACCGCGTACCAGTTCCGCTGGCCATGTTGCCAAAACGACGGCGTGGACGCGACCGGCTTCTTCCGAGTGATTGATCCGGGAACCGGGCCAAGTGGCGTGAGCCGAACCAATGGTTTGCTCCAAGCGGGCGATGATCCAGGCAATGACAAAGGTCAATGGCCACTTATTGACAACATCGGTTACTTCGCCGTCAACCCAGTTGATCCGAACGGTATTGTGATCGTCTCCGACGTGGGCCGAATCTTCCGCACGACCAACAAGGGTAAGAACTGGCAGCCGATCGGCGAACCGACCAATGCTCCAGGTGATGTCCAGAATATTTACTCTCGCGCCGTGGCGTTCGGTTCACCTGACCCGGCTAACCCTGGCTTGTTGAACAACTACATCTTTGCCGGTAACCGCGCTGGTCAGGTGTTCGTGACCTACACCGGCGGGGCACCGTGGACGAACATCTCGAACGGCATTGCCGGTAGCGGTCAGGTGATGCAGATCGTACCGGACCCGAGTCGTGGTAGCCGGGCGGCTTATGCCGTGACAACAGGTGGGGTCTTCTTCATTGCGGACTCCAAGGCACCGGGTGCGACGTGGGTGAATATCACTGGAGCGGGTGCGAACAGCATCTTCCAGATTCGTAAGAAAATCTTTGGCGATGTGAACGACAAGACCACGAACCCAGGTCTCAACAGCAACGAACCGCTCGCGCTGCGGAGCATTAATGCGATTACCGCTGACTGGCGTTATGCGATTCCGGACCCAACCAACCCGGCGTCGCCAAATTTCCCGATTCTCTATGTCGCAGGCGAAGGTGGCGTGTTCCGATCGCTGGACCGAGGAACAACCTGGAAGTCGTTCCCTAGTTCCTCGACGCTCCTCGATCCGACGACGGGGAACCCACTCCTCGATCCGCTCACCGGACTGGCTCTGACGGTTCCGGAAGGTGGGTTCTTGCCGAACGGTAGCATCAGTGACCTTGACTTGGCTCTTGGCAACATCGACCCGTTGACCGGCTTCCCGAAACAGAACTCGGGCGGTTTCAACATGCTGGTCGCCAGCACCTACGGTCGTGGGTCA
>JAYSXU010000539.1:0-3828 GCA_043716965.1 Fimbriiglobus sp. | reverse complement strand
TTCTTTTGTCATCACGCTTCCAGTGTACCACGACGGGTCAGCCACCTCATGGCGATCACTCCGAGTGCCACGCCGGTACTGTCGATCAGCACGTCTTTCACACTGCCGACGCGGTTCGGAACGTATGTCTGGCCGATTTCGGTGCCGACACCGTGAAGTAGCATGAATCCGACGGCAATTACTTTGCCGCGACGGGTGGGAACCCAGATCAGAGCCAGTGCCGTTAGGAACGCATAACAGCCGGTGTGCAGACACTTCGCCAAGACAAACGGTAGCCAATCCCAGTAGGACAAAAAATCCCGCATCGGGTCCGGGACCGGGTGCGGGTCGAGTAGCTTCCATGTCCACAACAGCAGCATGGGGATGAAAATCAACAACGCAGTGAGGCGAACGGAACGGCGGTTCAGCAAGTCGTGCATTACGTCGATGACCCGAGTTCGCGGAGCTTGTTGCGGAGGTAGCGGGCGCGGGCGGCGTTGCGTTCTTCGCCGTCGAGTTGGGTGCCCATCAATTTTTGCAGGTGGGCCGCTTGGGTGTGAATGAACAGTTGGTTCACCGTTTGCGACGGCAGGTCGTCGAGCAGGTGCAGGTTAATCCCCAACCGCACGGCGCTGAGCAGTTCCATCGTCTCTTCGGAGGTAATCATCGTCGCGCTGCCCAGCGTGCCGATGGCCCTGGCGACGCGGTCTTGTTCGGCTTGCTTGCGTTCCCGCAACAGCACCTGCCGGGCTTGCCGCTCGTACTGCAAAATCATCGTGATGACTTCGCGGATTTCCGTCAGCACTCGCGGTTCGGAGCGGCCCAGCGTCACTTGGTTGGAGATTTGGTACAAGTCCCCGGACGCCCGGCTGCCTTCGCCGTACAGCCCACGCACCACGAGGTTGATCTTCTGTAACGCCTTGAAGACTTTCTCGATTTGCTTGGTGATGCCGAGCGCCGGGAGGTGCAACATCACGCTCGCCCGCATTCCGGTGCCGACGTTCGTGGGGCACGCGGTCAGGTAGCCGAACTGTTCGTGGAACGCATACGTCAGCCGGGCTTCGAGGGCGTCATCGACTTGGTCGATGACCTGCCACGCTTCGTCCAGTGCCAACCCGCTCCGCATGACTTGCAACCGGAGGTGGTCTTCTTCGTTCACCATGACACTGACCGATTCGCGCTCGTCGAACGCCACGCCACGCGGCCCTTCGAGCACGTTCGCTAACTCACGGCTGATGAGTTGCCGTTCGACGAGGAATTGCCGATCGAGTGGCGCCAGTCCCGCCACGCTGAGGTACGACAGACCGGGGGTGATGGCCGCTTTCTGGATCGCTTCGCGGATCTTCACTTCGGTCTCGGTTTTTTGCGTACCACTGGCGCGAGTCGTGAACGGGTAATGGGCCAAGTTGCGTGCCAGCCGGATGCGGGTCGAGACGACAACATCCACTTCGGGGCCGGTCCCGCGGAGCCATTCGCCTAAGTTGGGAAGCAAACTATCGAGGTTCATCCGTTGCTTCCTTCTGCCTGCCGGATTCGGTCGCGGAGTGTCGCGGCGTCTTCGTAATTCTCTGCGGTGATGGCCACCCGCAATTGTTCTTGCAGTGCCACGATTGCCGCGTGGTGTTGCGCGTGTCGCGGAACCTTGCCGTTGTGATGGGTTCCCCGATGGATCCGATCGAGCAACGGTACAAGAGCCGCTCGGAATATATCATAGTCGTCCGCACAGCCTAATCGACCGTCGGCCCGGAACGCGGCATACTTTAGCCCACAGGTCGGGCAGGTCAATCCAGCCGGGTCTACGTCGGTCGGTTGCCCCATAATCAGTTGCACGAGGGCTTGCAAATTCAACTGCTGCGGGGAAGAACCTTCGGGAATGAGTTGCTGGTCCCGCGCGCAGCTTTCGCACAGGTGGAGTTCCCGTTTCTTCTTGTTCACGATGTCGGTCAGGTGAACCGAGGCCTCATCGTGGCCACAGCGCTGACACTTCATGGGCAGCCCCAAAGATTAACCATCTTCAACCCAAGCCTTTTCACCACAGAGGGCACGGAGAGCCACAAAGGAAGAATCAAAACTTGTTTTGGATTTCTCCGTGGCACTCCGTGCCCTCTGTGGTGAATACTCTTCGTTTACCCTTCTTCGATGTCGCGGATTTTGTCCCGCAGTTTTGCGGCCGTTTCATAGGCTTCGTCGATCACGGCTTGTTGAAGCTTCTTCCGCAAGCCCGCCAGTTCCATCGGGGCGCCTTTCGACTTCGGCATCCGACGCGGGACTTTGCCGGCGTGTTTCACGTCGCCGTGGATGCTTTCGAGTAGCGGTAACAATTCTTCGCGGAAGGCTTCGTAATCGTGCGGGCAGCCGAGTCGGCCGGTGTTGCGGAACTCGACGAACTTGATGCCGCAGGCTTCACAAGCCTTATCGCCTGGTTCGAGCAACGGTTCGCTTTCGAGTGACGCCTCGGACTTACCAAACTTCTTGGGTTGCGGCTCGTAGAGGTATTTTTTCGCGCAGTCCTCGCACAGGTGCAGTTCTTCAAACTGCTCGTCCCCGAGTACCTCCGTGATGTGCAAGGTGGCCTGCTTCGGGCACCGCTGGCACTTCATCGTTCGCCCCTTTGCCGTGGTAATTGCTGCGATTGCAATGTCTGTCGTGGATTCTACCAGTCCGAACGAAAAGCCGGAAGGGCGCCACGGGGTGCGACGTATCAAAACGAAAAAAACCGCCGAGGTCCGTGAAACCTCGGCGGCGTGTGCGACCCGTGTTCCATCGCAATCCGCCAACGCAGCGGATTCGTGACTGTCCTTCGGCTTACTTCTCGCTCTTTTCGGGCAGAACGGTCTTGAGTTCCGCGATAATGGTTTCGATGTCCTTGTCGGTCATCTTGCCTTTTTCAAACGCGAAGTTCTTCTTCACCGTCCGCTTCGTGTAGAACAGGACCGTCACGTCCGCGTTCTTGGCAATCTCCCACTTCGGCGGTCCTTGGGGGTTGTCGATTGCGAGGACGACTTTCTTGATGTCTTCCTTCTTAATGAAGGCTTTGAGCTTGTCTTCCATTTTGTCATCGTCGGAAAGCATAATGACAAACGAACCCATACGGCTGTCGGCGTTCTTGATGGCGGCGTCGTCGAGCTTCTTGACCAAACTGGTCAAGCCCGGAGTAATTTCGCGTGCGAAGACCGCAGCGACCGGGTTGTTTCCGTTGGCTCAGATCTGGCAGCGTTTCTCGCCAGCATCGGGACCATTCACGTTCAACGGGTTGAAGACCGACACTGTTTTGCCCGGTTCGAGACCGGACTTCAGGTCGGCCCCGAGGCCGGCCAGGGCAATCGCCCCGACGACGGCCGCAGAGAGCATATACCGCGACATAATTAAGGGTACCTTTCTCGTGATTCACGGAACCACAACGAACGTCGTGTGACGGGTCGCAATGACGGTGATACATAACTAGTCGATCCCGCCTAACATTAAAAGGGTGAAACCCGGTCATTCCCCAACATTTGCCCGTCGTCACGCCGCGAGGTTGGCCCAGTGCCGCCGACCCGTGCGAACCAACCCCAGCCCGAGAACCGCGACCGCCAGAACCGTGACCGGCTCAGGGACAGGCGTGAGCGTGCCCGTCAGAAAGTAGGAACCCATGTCGAAATAGGTGGTTTGGTTCGGCAGGCCGCTATCCAACGTGACGCCACCGGCACTGGCGATTTCAAGGTAGTATGTGCCCGCCGCCAAGTTATTCTGCGTGATCGTCTCAAGGAACGTGCCGGTGTTCGCGGTCACTAAGATGTTCCCGCTCACGTCCAGTAGTCGTAACGTGGCGTTTAGCACCTGACCGGGGTCCGCAGTCCCCGCCGTGAT
>JAYSXU010000538.1:0-3833 GCA_043716965.1 Fimbriiglobus sp. | reverse complement strand
CACGCTGCAAGGCGGTAAGCGGGCCTACGTGGCGCCGAGTGAGTTTGATGGCGCCCAGTGTACGCTGTACCGCAACATCGACGGCAAGCGGTTCGAGGACGTTTCCAAAGCCGTCGGCTTGCCGATCACTCAACCCGACGGCACCGGTCCGAACGCGAAACAACGGCCGTTGGCGAAGTCGCTGGGCGTTGTGATTTGCGACCCGGACGAGGACGGTTGGCCCGATCTCGTCGTGGCGAACGACAAGGTACGGAACTTCTTTTACCACAACATCCCAGGGCCAAATGGCACCCGCGTCTTCGAGGAAATCGGCGAACGAATTGCCGTGGCCTACGCCGACGAAGGCCGACCCCGTGCCGGGATGGGCATTGATTGGGGCGAGTATGCGCCGGGGAAGTCGGCACTACTCATCACGAATTTTGCGAACGAGTCGAACACCTTTCTGAAACTCAGCAACCCCAAGCAGATGCTGTTCTCCGATGCGGCGTTGGCGTTCGGGTTGGCCGGGCCGAGTCGGCAACTGCTGAAGTTCGGTGCGTTCTACTTCGACTTTGACCTGGATGGCCGACTGGACTTGCTCACCTGCAACGGCCACATTGAGCCGGACATTGCGACCATTCAGAGCGGGCAAACCTTTGAACAGCCCGTGCAACTGTTCTGGAACACCGGCGACACGCAGCGGCTCTTTGAGCCGGCACTGGCACGCGAATGTGGTGCCGACCTCTTCAAGCCGATGGTGGGTCGAGGGTGTGCGTACCTGGATTTCGACGGCGACGGCGACCTCGACGTTGTGTTGATGAGCAACGGCGGGCCGGCCACGTTGCTTCGCAACGACAATAAACTCGGGCATTCGTGGGCACGGTTCACGTTGGAAGGCGACGGCAAGAAATCCAACCGCAGCGCGATCGGTGCGGAAGTCACCATCGAAGCCGGTGGGAAAGTCTACAAGCGGTGCGTGGCAGGTGCCCGTGGTTATCTCAGCCAAAGCGAGTTGCCGGTGACGATCGGGCTTGGCAGCACGAAGAAAATCGACAAGCTGACGGTCCGTTGGCCCGGTAAAGACGCCGGGCCACCGCAAGTCTGGACCGACGTTGACGCAAGCCATGCGTACAAACTCATCCAAGGCGAACCGCAAGCAAAGTTGCAAACAGCAAAGTAAGAAATTGGGGATCACGAAAACACGACAGCACGAAATCGGAGCAATTAAGAAGAAGGAGTCAATCGTTGCGAACTTGTATTCCGTTTCGTGTTATCGTGCTTTCGTGATCCAGATGTATTGTGCAGTTATGTAGCCAGTGCGCTAGCCGATTCTTCCGTTGGGTAACTCCTACAGTCATTTGCGTTCAACTCACTCCCAATAGAACTGGATCAATCATGTCAACGAACTCATCGGCTTCACCCGGCACTCATCGCACGAAGTTGTGGCGGGTACTGCTCGTGATCGGACTGATTCTGATTGTCGGTGTTGTTGTTTGGTTCGGGACGTTCTTGAAAAATGGTCTCGACGCCAAGCGGTTTGAAGTGGCTGCCACCGCGAACGCGCGTGGCATCGGGCTGATGGAGCAATTTGATTACCTCTCTGCGGTCGTGGAATTTGACAAGGCCGTCGAAGCGGCACCGTACTGGACGCCGGCCAAAATCAACCTCGGCATCGCGCTCTTGAACACGACCACGCCGGAGAACCTTCAGCGTGCGATTGATCTGTTTGAAGGGGTGATTCGGCAAGACCCGGACAACCCGCACGCCCATTATTCGCTCGGCATCATCCTGATCTATCTCAACCGCATCACCGAAGCCGCGCCGCACTTTGAAGCGGTGACCCGGATTGACCCGACTGATGCGCACGGGTGGTACCAGCGCGGGGTCACCTATCCGGACAAGGACGACGCCCCGCAAGCGAAGGAGTTCTTCCGCAAAGCCCTTGAACTGAATCCCTACCTCAACGCAGCGCGGTACGCGCTCGCCTTACACGGGCATGAACGCGACCCGCAAAAAACGGACGCGATGATGCAGGAAAAAATCGCCCTTGTGGACGCGAACTGGGAGTCGGAATACCAATTGGTCTACTCCGAAATGGGCCGGTACGCGGAGGTAATCGGCAAACGACCTGTGGTGAAAAACCTCCTCGGCCCGCTGCCGATGTTCGAGAAGTGGGGCAACTTTCAAGTCACACTTTCCGAAGGTACGAAGTGGGCGACCGATGTGGATTTGCGTGCCGACCCTCAGAGTGAATTACGCCAAGCAATTCGCGCACGATTCGGCGGAACCGTCGTGGTGTTTGATTACGACCAAGATAAACGATTGGATCTGCTGTTACTTTCCGCCGTGATGCGGAACGGGAAGTTGACCGATCTCCTACTTCATAACGACGGCGACGGAAAGTTTAGTGACACCACGGTGTCACTCGGGCTGGGAACGGGTGCCAGTTTCGGTACGGCGGTCGCGGACTTTGACAACGACGGCTGGCCGGATGTGGTGTTAACTGGCCCCTACAGCGTTAGATTGTTCCGCAACGAACTCGGCCAGAAGTTCAACGACAAATCGACCGAGTCGGGCACTGAGAAACTGACCGGGGTTTACCTCGGCGTCTCCTGGCTCGATTTGGACCAAGATGGCGACCTCGATCTGCTACTGGCGAAATACGCGGACACGCCCGCCGAAGCTTTGGCGTCCTTGAAAACCCCCGGCAAAAACGGGGCAGTGCAAATTATGCTGAACGTCGGTGAGGCACTGCCGCAAGCCACGCCGGGGTTGACGTGCAAGTTCCGACTGGCCGATAAACTGAGTCCGCTGACGAGTACGCTTGGCCCCGTCACCGCGTTCGTGGGGTCCGATTTGGACGCGGATCGGGATGTCGATGTGGTCACACTGGTAGACGGTCAGTCACCGATTGTGACCGTCAACGACCGCCTGCTACGGTTCAGTAAGGGGCAACCGATCACTGCTCAAACGGGTGCGTGGAATGGCGGTTTGGTGTTGCGTGCCAATGACGACGAACAGTCCGATCTCTTCTTACTACGGACCGGAAACAAGCCGCTCGTGTTGTTGAGCGCATCGGACGCACCGATCAACACACTGACGAATCGCTTCAGTGAAGGAACCACCGATTCTCCGCCACTGATTCAAGCCGTCACGACCGACCTCGACCACGACGGCCACGCCGACATCGTCGGGTTATCGGAGGATCGAAAGCCGATCGTCTTGCAAGGGGATGGTCAAGGCAAACTGCTGAACCGCGCCGTGCCGTTCGGCCCGGTTGCCGATCAACTCCCGAACCTGATCGGGTTCGCGGTTGCGGATTTCGACAATGATTGCTTTCAGGACTTGCTAACGTGGTCCAGTGACAGTGGGCTGACAGTGTTCCGCAGCTTGGGCAATCCGAACCGCGCCGTGAAAATTGAACTGACCGGCAAACGGGACAAAGGCGCGAACCTGCGGACCAACACCGACGGCATCGGCGCGACGGTGGGCGTCTTGACGGGTCGGGTGCAGATGTCCCAAGAAAATACCACGCTCTCCGCCGGTTTAGGCCTATCAAGGCAACCCATCACGCTGGGTATTGGGAAAGCGGCAACTGCGGATGTGGTCCGGGTTCGTTGGCCGGATGGCGTGCCGCAAGCGGAACTGAACGTGCCGACTTGTGAATTCACGCGGATCCTGGAGAACAACCGCAAGGGAACATCGTGCCCGATCCTTCACACCTGGGACGGCCAACGGTTTCGCTACATCACGGACTTTTTGGGCGGCGGTGCGCTGGGGGAATGCGGTCCGGATGGCAGCGTTCGCCCGCCACGTCCGGAAGAGTCTGTCAAGATTGAACCCGGCCAACTCGT
>JAYSXU010000537.1:0-3834 GCA_043716965.1 Fimbriiglobus sp. | reverse complement strand
ACCGGCGGACTCACGTCGCGCCGTTCGCCAAGAAGCACTCGTATCTTGCCCAGCTTAGCACATCGTTGCAATCGACCCGCGTTTTCGTCGCGTCCGTTCCGCAAAGATATCACTCATCCCAGGTCGCGTGGTCGCTGCAATCTTTTGATTTTGCCGCAGTGATTGCTTAAAGTCGCGCCAATCTTGAGATTTTCTGGTGAAAAACGCTTGACCCACGATTTATCTGCCGGTATGACCCCCCCGCTTTCACACACTCTTTCCGAGTCGGGGTTTCAACCCTCCGGTTCGGAACAGGCAGCTTACCGCAGGATGCGAGGCTGTCTGCGAGCGCGGGTCGGACGTTGGGTCGGGGGACTCAGACTGACTCGCCGCTTGGCTCGCACAGAGAGTTGTGGGTTGCTGTGAAGCAAACTCACGCTTCGGTGCGCGGAGATGTGCCGGGCACTTGCAGTTGGTCTTCGATATGGAGGGGAAGGAGGCCATGGTGTTCCACGGTAATCAGTGGGGGTGGCGGGCGATGGCAGTTCGACTGCTGCTCGCTCCAGTAGTGGCCGCCGGCGTTGCAGTGCCCGCGGTCGCACAAACAAGTTCACAACCACAACGTCCGGCGAGCGCCCAAGTCGCGCCCCGGAACGGTGACCCGAAAGAGTTGCTCCAACAGGGCCGCGACGCCCTCAAGGCAGGCCAACTCGACCGGGCACAAGACCTAGCGAAACAATCGGACGCCACCAATGCGTCCGGCCGGTGGGGGTTGTTCGACGACACCCCCGAGTCGCTGGAAAAAGACATCTTGGCGGCCCGCGTAAAAGTCGGCAAGGCGGACGCCGAGCGGCTCACAAAGGCAGCCAAGGAGCTGTTCGTCAAACCGGCCAAGACAGCCGGGGAACGAATCGCCAACCTCGATCAAGCGTACACTTTGGCCGACCAGGCCCAAGCGAAAGCGGGACCGAGCGATTTCTTCGACGACCTGTTCGGGAGCAGTGATCGCCCCGAGAAGTTGAAGAAAGAGATCGACGCAACACGAGCCGCGTTGCGAAAAGCCAACCCTGGCGTAGTCGCAACCGCCAAGGCGCCGACCGCAACCCGCACGCCGACGACACCCAACGGCGTTCAACAAGCCGGTGCAATTGGCCGCCCGACGGACGCGAAGGGCGTCGTGCCGGCATCGGGCATTATGCCACCGGCACCGATGATTCCAGTAACTTCGGCAAACCCTCGTCTCGACGCGATGAAGTTGGTCGCGGAAGGGCGAACGCTGTTGCGAACGGGGAAACTCGTTGAAGCAAAAGCCAAGGCTGCCGAAGCACTGCGGTTGAATGCAACCTTCACGACCACGGAAGACTCGCCAGCAAGTCTGGCCCGTGACGTGATGACGGACGGCAAATCGCAAGTGGACTTCCTCGTCCGGGATGCCGAAAACCGCGTGGTGAACAAAGAGTTTGCCAAGGCGGAGGACTCCCTGACGAAAGCGTCCACAATCGCGTCCGGCCTCGGCTTCCAAACTCGCCCGATCGAAGACCAACTGACCACCATCCGCCGCATCGCGTCGGGTGACGGTGTTGCTTCGACGATCGCCGCGAACGTGCCGACCTTGCCCGCGCTTTCGACGTTGGCTCCCGCCATCGTTGTGCCTGCGGTTGAGTCGAAGGTGCCCGAGATCGTCACGAACCTTGTCTCTCCTGTTGTCCCGAGCGTGCCCGTCACCACGGTGACAACGCCAACCGTGGCCGCCCTCACGACACCGGCCTTGCCGGGTGTTGTGATGCCGACCCCGATGGTGACACCAGCCGCACCGACGCCAGTCGTGCCGACCGTAGCCACTGCATTGACTGGCGCCCAACTGCTCACGCAAGCTCGGGTTTCGCTGCGAACTAACGACCTCGAAATGGCCCGGAAACTCGCGGTCCAGTCGTTCAATGCGGACACGTCCGCAAAGGCCGAAGCCCAAGAGTTGTTGCGGGAAATCGACGCCGAATCGTCGCTCAAGCAACGCACTGAAACGACGGCTTCGTTCAAAAACGCGGTCGGCCTGTTCCAGCAGAAGCAGTACGATCAGGCCATCGCCGTCTTCAAGATTCTGGACGCGGACAAGCTCACCACCGACCAGAAGAAAGAGTACGAGTCGATCTGCAGCTTGTGCGAAACGGAAGTGGCCAAGCAGAAAGTGCCGTCCGCACCCGTCACCACAGTGCAGTCGATCTCCAGCGACCCCGTGGCACCGAAGCCCGTGATCCCTGGCATTTTACCGACGCCACAACCGGCACCCGGCACCGGGTTGACGGACCAAGTGAAAGCACAGGGTGAAGTCGAGTTCCAACGCCTGCGGTCGGAAGGTCTCGAGTCCGAAGCGAAGGCCCGCGACCTGTACAACAAGGGCGAAACCGACGTTGCGATTCAGATGCTGAACGACTTCACCAACAAGGTGAAATCGTCCACGCTGTCACCGAACCGGCAGTCGATGCTGTTGACGTCGGTCTCCCGGCGGCTCGAAGGCTTCCAGATCATGAAGCGGCAGATGGACTTCTACAAGTCCGAAGCCACGAACAAGATCGACTCGCGCACGAAAGTCGTCGGCAAACAACTCGCGGAAGCGCAGAAGCAAGATGACATCAAGAAAAAGGTCACCGAAGTCAACGAGTTGATGAAGAAGAAGTCCTACCGCCAGGCGGAAGAACTCGCTCTGCAAGTCAAGTCGATGGACCCGGATGATCCGACGCTTACCGCCATCTACGAGATGACCAAGCGGCAACGCCGGGTCGAAGACTACGCGAAGCTCAAGAGTGACAAGGAACAACTGTTCCTAGACACGATGAACGACGCGGAGCGTGTTGGTCCCGCAGTCGATTCCAAGCACCCGCTTCACGTGGACCCGGAACGGGCGATGATCGCCCGGCTGCGGGGCACCGGCTCGGAGTTGTACTTCAAGTCGATGTCGCCGGCCGAACGGGAGATCGAAGTCAAACTCGAACGCCCGATGAGTGTGGAATTCCCGGAAGGAACCACATTGCGGGGTGCGATTAACAGCATCCGCTCCAAGGCGGGGCTGAACATCACGACCGACGACGCCTCGATCAACGGCGAGCAGATTTCGCTCGACCAAATCCAGGTGAGCGAATCGCTGAAGGATCTTTCGCTCCGCAACGTGTTGACGGTTCTTCTCGACAAGGCTTCGCTGAAGTACGTTGTCGAGAACGATGTCATCCGCATCACGACGGAAAAGAAGGCACGCGGCAAGCTCTACACCAAGGTCTTCTCGGTGATGGAACTGGTCACGCCGATCCCGGACTTCGCGTTGGCGCCGCACCAATCGGTGGCCAAGGCGCTGGCGGGGCAATCGAACCCGAACCCGGCTTGGGAGACTCAGCAGAACGGCTCCAAGACGTTCAACCCGAACTCCGCCCTCGGTGGTGGTGAACTGCGCAGCGGCCAGATGCCGAGCTACAACGGTTTGAACGGCATGGGCGGGTCCGCGTTGTTGCAAAACGACAACAAGAACAGCCCGATGGCGTCGTCCGCCACGCTGGCCAACAGCGGTCGGTCGAACCACAGTGCCCAACTGATGCGACTCATCACGGGGATGGTGAAGCCGTACTCGTGGGCCGACGTTGGCGGGGCCGGCAAGTTGGATTACTTCGACATCGGGGGCGCGCTGGTCGTTAACCAAACGGCCGACGTGATCCGCGAAGTGCAAGACTTGCTCGAAGCCCTTCGCAAGCTGCAAGAAGTGTCGGTCTCCGTTGAGATTCGCGTGATCTCGCTGTCCGAATCGTTCTTTGAACGCATCGGCGTCGATTTCGCCATGAACATCAAGACGAAGAACCGTGGCAACTTTGA
>JAYSXU010000536.1:0-11658 GCA_043716965.1 Fimbriiglobus sp. | reverse complement strand
CAACCGTCGCTGCTAGTTACACAATCCCCTCGGCGATCATCATGCCGATGGTGGCCTCCATTGCTTGCACGGTGTTGGTAACGTCGTCTGCGGTGTGTTCACAACTGGTCATACCGGCGTTGCCCCACCAGTCGATGCCGTGGAGTAGCATCCCTTGGCGCATGGCGTGGATTTGCTTCATGTTTTTGGGGCCGTCGAGGTCGTTCAGGTGGCCGCCGAAGGGGATGAGACCGTCGTTGCCGGTGACTTCCGGGTGCGGGCGGTCGCCGTAGTAGTTCGACAGGACGCGGATCATGCTGAAATCGCAATAAGCGACCCACGGCCACTTGTGCGCTGCGAACATCGCGTTGAGTTGGTTGCGTAAATTGCGGGCGGCTTCGTTCGCCAATTGAGAGGGTTCCCCGGTGGCGATGCGCTTCAGCGTGGCCACGCCTGCGGATGCGGAGAGCGGGTTGGCGTTGTACGTGCCGGGGTGCTTCATTTTCGGCTTGCCGTGCCGGGGTTCGAGGTAGGCCATCAGGTCCGCTCGCCCCGCCAAACATCCGCCGGGTAGCCCACCGGCAAGGATTTTGGCCAACGCCGTCATGTCCGGGGTCACACCATAAAAGGCTTGGGCACCACCCGGTGAGACGCGGAAGCCCGTGATGACTTCGTCGAAGATCAGCACCCGATCGAGCTTGGTACAAATCTCACGCACACCCTTCAAGAACTCGCCCCGCATCGGCACCGCACCCCAGTGGCCGCCGGTCGGCTCCAGTATGACCGCGCCAATCTGGTGATCGCTTTTCAAAGTCTCTTCGACCAGATTCAAATCGTTCGGCGGAATCG
Organism: Fimbriiglobus sp.; assembly: GCA_043716965.1. Taxonomy (GTDB): domain Bacteria; phylum Planctomycetota; class Planctomycetia; order Gemmatales; family Gemmataceae; genus Fimbriiglobus. The sequence continues at coordinate 10,830 of JAYSXU010000536.1, read as the reverse complement.
CCACGCAACAGTGGGAGACGCCATCCGGCACACCGGGGACGCTGATAGCTTCATAGGGCGGGTCGGAACTCACGGTCACGTAATCATGCCAGCCGTGGAAGTGACCCTGGAACTTCAAGAACTTCGGCTGCCCCGTGGCCAAGCGAGACAACCGCAACGCCATCATCGTCGCTTCCGTGCCGCTTCCCGTGAATCGCACTTTGTCAGCCGAGGGGATCAGTTGCTTGACCAACTCCGCCCACTCGATTTCGAGATCGTGGCACGCACCGGGATGGGTACCGCGTGCCATCTGCTCTTGGACCGCCTTCACCACATCATCCGCAGAATGCCCCAAGATGTGCGACCCGTGACCGACGAAGTAATCGACCAACTCGTGCCCGTCCACGTCCCACTTCTTGGACCCTTTGCAATGCGTGACGTAGACGGGAAACGGCTCCATCATCCGCGTGTCGTGCGTCACCCCCGTCGGGAACAGCGACTTAGCTTTGGCAAAGCGTGACTGCGAACCGGGGAATTGGGCCGTGTAAAGATCGCTGAGTTTTTGTGCGGTCGCGGACATGGGACATTCTCGCGGGTCGGGTTGATGAGTGGCACATATTGACCGGACATTCGATTTTTAGACAGGATTAACAGGATTTTTCTGTTCTGTTAATCCTGTCAAATCCTGTTAATCCTGTCTAAAAATTTTCTGAATCGAACCGAGTTTGTTCAGTTTATGGATTCAATCTCGCACTGCCATTCCGACATCTTCGATGGTGCTCGCTTGTGCAATGTTGGCAGAACGGATGCGATTCGCCGTCTTACCGATCGACGCAACCTGTTTACCCACAACAGCTTTCGCAACGGTTGCTTCGTAGGCATGGTTGTTGCATGGTGGGTGGCACTCTATTGATGAAACCCCACTCTGTTTGGAGATGACGATATGGCTCTCCAGCCCATCGGCGACCGGATCATCGTTCGTCGGGAAGTTGCCGGCGATAAGTCGTCCGGCGGAATCCTGTTGCCGGACGCCTCCCGCAAGAAGCCGCAACGCGGTACCGTGGTTGCGGTCGGTCCGGGTCGGATGAACCACAAGGACGGCAAACGCATCCCGATGCAACTGAAGTCGGGCGACAAAGTCCTGTTCACCGCCTGGGCGGGCGATGAGTTCAAAGACCGCAAAGCGACCGACGGCGAAATCTTGGTTATGCACCAAGACGACGTGATGGCCGTGATCGAGTAACACGCACGAACAACCCAAAGTTCCCGCACAGTCCGTGTGGGAACTTGTCATTCACCAACCATTTAACTGGAGCATACGATGAGCGCTAAGCAGATTGCATTCGATCAAGAAGCCCGTGAAGCGATGAAACGCGGGATTGCCAAACTCGCCAAGGCTGTGAAGGTCACGCTAGGGCCGAAGGGTCGCAACGTCATCATTCAAAAGTCGTTCGGCTCACCGACGGTGACCAAGGACGGCGTGACGGTGGCGAAGGAAATCGAACTGCCCGACCACTACGAAAACATGGGCGCGTCGATGGTGAAGGAAGTCGCCTCGAAGACGAGCGACGTGGCTGGCGACGGTACTACGACGGCAACTGTGTTGGCCGAAGCGATCTTCAACGAAGGTCTTCGCGCTGTGGTAGCGGGCACCAATCCGATGCTGATGAAACGCGGCATGGAAAAGGCCGTCGAAGACATCGTGGCCAAGCTCAAGAGCATGAGCATCCCGGTTAAGAGCAAGAAAGACCTTGAAAACGTTGCCACGGTTGCTGCCAACGGCGACTCGAAGATTGGCCACATCATCGCCGAAGCGATGGACAAGGTCGGCAAAGACGGCGTGATTACGGTCGAAGAAGGCAAGACGATGGACACCGGCCACGAGTTCGTGGAAGGGATGCAGTTCGATCGCGGGTACCTGTCGCCGTACTTCATCACCAACGAAGCAATGGAAGCCGAACTCGACGACCCGTACATCCTGATCTACGAGAAGAAGATCAGCAGCAACCGCGACCTCGTGCCGATCCTGGAAAAGGTTCTGCAACAAGGCAAACCGATCTTCATCATCGCCGAAGACATCGAAGGCGAAGCCCTTGCCACGCTGGTCGTGAACAAGATGCGTAACCCCGGCGCGTTCAAGTGCTGTGCGGTCAAGGCACCTGGGTACGGCGACCGACGCAAGGCCATGCTCGAAGACATCGCGGTTTTGACCGGCGGCAAAGCCGTGTTTGAAGACCTCGGCGTGCAACTCGAAAGCATCACCCTCGCCGACTTGGGCCGGGCGAAGAAAGTGAAAGTCGATAAGGACAACACGGTCGTGATCGAAGGCGCCGGCAAGAAGTCCGAAATCGTCGCCCGCGTGGCGATGATCCAGAAGGAACTTGACAAGAGCACCAGCGACTACGACAAGGAAAAACTCTCCGAGCGAGTGGCCAAGCTGCAAGGCGGCGTGGCGAAGATCAACGTCGGCGGCGCGACCGAATCGGAAGTCAAAGAGAAGAAGATGCGCGTCGAGGACGCCATGTTCGCAACCCGCGCGGCCAACCAAGAGGGGATCCTCCCCGGTGGCGGCGTGGCACTGCTTCGCGCCAGCGAAGGGTTGAAGGCCAGTGGCTTGAACCCTGACGAAACGGTCGGTTACAGCATCATCGTCCGGGCGTGCAAATCCCCGATCAAGCAGATCGCAGAGAACTCCGGCGAAGACGGCAACGTCGTGGCCAACAAGGTGCTCGAAAGCAAGGACCAAAACTTCGGCTACGACGCGCGTGCCAACGACTTCACCGACATGGTCAAGAAGGGCATCATCGACCCGACGAAGGTCGTCCGCAGTGCGTTGCAGAACGCCGCCAGCGTGGCAACACTGCTGCTGACAAGCGATGCCCTCATCGCCGACATGCCGAAGGACGGCGAGAAGAAGAAAGCCGGCGGCGGCTACGACGACATGTACTAACCGAACCCTACGTTAAACCAAAAGCTCACGGGTGGTGAACCCGTGAGCTTTTTTCGTGTCAGCGTGTTGTCGTACTCAATTGCAACTCTTCGCTGCCCATCACTTTGTTCGCTAGCAAAAGTGTGTCCTCAATCAATGTGGGATCAACCTCGGTGTCACGAAACCGTGGACGGCTTGCGTGCGGATGTTCCAGGCCATCTTAGCTCGATGAAATTCCTCAGCGGACATAAACCCATTGCCATAGAGCGTTCTCAGGAGTTCCGTCGCAGTAGTCCGACCGTACAGTTCCGCGTCGTCACGCACTCGCCGCATCGCGGCTTCGAGCGCGGCCCAGGCATAGGTAATCGCCATGTCGTTCAGGCCCGCGTCTTTCGCTACCCTGGCCCGATTCAACATACCCTGGAACTGCGCGCCCGACGGTTCCAGTGCTTTTTCAGCAATCCGATTCAACGGCGTGTCGGATTCCAGCACGACTACGTCGAACCGCCATCCGGGTTTCTTGTTGACCTTTTCAGCGATTCGAGTCATTCCCGAATCGGCGTTCAGGCTTCTGCGGTTCGGGTGGATCACCGCGACAACGTGTTCGTCCCCCCGGACCGCGATAATGTCCAGATCGTGCCCGGTCAGAAAAGGGGGCACAGCGTCGCCTTTCGGACGCACGGTAACCACGTAGCCTTCGTTCTCATACTGTTTGGCGATTTGCCGCACTTCGCTTTCGACATCGACGCTGTTCATGGTTTTATCCCGGTAACTGGATGAACGCGGGTAAGTCTTCGATCCGCACATAGGAATTCGTCGCCCATGCTATACGCGGCGAGCAGGATGGCCGACGCCCCACGGATTCTGATCGGATCGTCGATCGGGATGTGGAGCGTCTCGGAGTACCGAATTTGCCGATCGTCGTCGTAGACATACTTGTTCAATGCGTCACGGATCGGCTTCACCATGTTGTCGTCGTCCAGCGGGGGCTTTTCCCCTTCGTGAAAGTAAATGAGCAAAAACTTCAACTTCCCTTTTATCGGGTCAGCAGTTCAGAATTTGGTTGCCTCCGCCTTGACCGCCGCTTGCCACGCCTTGAGGTTCTTCTTGTCAGACGTCTGATGCGAGACCGGCGGACCGGGTAGCACAAACTCCAAATGAAGCACGCTCTCATCCTCCCGTGTCTAAACGTAGCCCAAGGGGTGGGCGGTGCTTATTTGTTGTGGTAACGGCCAAGCGCCATACAAACGACAATATCTTCCGCGTTAATCATCGGGATTTACCGCCCCCCTTGACGGAACGGGGCGTTCTGGATGAGATGTTTCTACTCTGGCCCCGCCGATCGCCTGTCGGCGGGGTGACGGGTCGTGGCGTTTATTGAAAAGGGCGGATCGAGTGTCCGGGTTCCTCATGACCGAACGGCCGAAACGCGGTGTCCCGGAAGGGCTTTGGGTTCGGTGTCCGCAGTGCAAGGCAACCGTCTTCAAAAAAGACGTGGCGGCCCGGCTCAACTGCTGCCCGGAGTGCGACCACCACTTCTACAGTTCCGCTACGGACCGGATCACCCAACTCCTGGACGCGGACAGTTTTGAAGAATGGGATACCGACCTGGCCCCACTGGACCCGCTCGGGTTCGTCGATCGAATTCCTTACCGCCAACGGTTGCTTGAAGAGCAGAAGAAAACCGGGATGCTGGACGCGGCCGTCACGGGGAAAGGGTTCATCCGAGGTCGGGGCGTTGTTCTTGGGATTACGGATTTCGCGTTCATGGCCGGTTCAATGGGGTCGGTCGTTGGCGAGAAGCTGACCCGTGCCGCCGAGAAGGCCACGGAGATGAAACTACCGCTCATCTTCGTCAGCGGTTCCGGCGGCGGCGCCCGAATGCAGGAAGGAATTCTGTCCTTGATGCAGATGGCAAAAGTTTCGGCAGCGCTGGCACGGTATCACCTTGCAGGTGGTTTGTATTTGTGCATCTTAACCAACCCGACGATGGGCGGTGTCGCGGCCAGTTGGGCGTTCCAAGGCGACATCACGTTCGCCGAGCCCAAAGCCATGATTGGCTTTGCCGGGGCGCGGACGATCAAGAACACAATTCGTTTGGAGTTGCCCGAGGGCTTTCAGACCAGCGAATTTCTGATGAAGCACGGCTTCGTGGATCGAATCGTGAACCGCAAGGATCTCCGGACCGAAGTCGCGCGGATCATCGACTATTGTCAAATCCAATAGAATGTAGCCTGCGGTTCGCACGTCCTGGAACCCGGTCGAATCTTTCACTCGCAACACACTCTAAGATCTGAGGCACCCGTGGGCTTTTTCAGCAAGTTGTTCGGCGCTGGTAAGGACAGTCGCAAGGTCGTGGACATGGCGAAGCGCTGGGACCTTCAGGGCCGGACCGGGCAAGGGAGCATGTCGAAAGTTTACAAGGCCTACGACCGCGAACTCGGTCGCACGATCTGTTTGAAGATCATGGACAAGGCGAAGACCAAGAAGTTCGAGGAACGCTTCGCCGGGTTGGGGGAGAAGAAACCATCCGAAGGCGACGTGTGCGTCACGCTCAAGCACGACAACTGCGTGAAAACCTACGAGCACGGCCTCACCAAGCAAGGCGATCCGTACCTCGTCATGGAGTGGATTGACGGCCTCGGGATGAACTATCTGATCGAAACAAAAAGCCCAAATCTCGTCGGCAATCGCATCAAGTTGATAACTCAATTGTGTGACGCGATCCAATACTTGCACAACGAGAAATGGTTGCACCGCGACCTCTGCCCACGCAACGTGATGGTGGATAAAGACGGCGTCGTCAAGTTGATCGACTTCGGCCTGACGGTGCCGTTCACGCCCGCGTTCTGCCAGCCGGGTAACCGGACTGGGACCGTAGACTATTTAGCCCCCGAGATCATCAAGCGGATGTCCACCGACCAACGGGTCGATTTATTTGCACTCGGCGTCACCGCATACGAATTGTTTGCCGGGGTGTTGCCGTGGGAGCGGTCGCTATCATCGGAAGAAACCCTGGTCAAGCGTCTCAATACCACGCCACGCAAAGCCGAAGTGATGAACCCTGAATTGGATCCGCAAATCGTGAGCTTAATCATGAAGTCGATTGAGCGGGACCGCAACCTTCGCTTTAGCACCGCACAACAGTTTAAGGAAGCCTTTCAGAATCTGGAAAAGCAAGATTACTGATTCTGTTCAAACCCAACCAAGCCGCAATTGCAGTCGCGGCTGTTTCGACCCGTAACACACGCGGGCCGCAACTTAGAACCTTGTACCCGTGATGGACGGCTGCGTCAATTTCCGCCGTAGTGAACCCGCCTTCCGGACCAACTGCTACAGTCACGTTCTGTGGGTGTGTTAACGCCGTGATTGGGCGGTGTTGCAGTCCATCGTTGCCAAGTTGCGTATGCAATACATATCGTTGCGAAGTGCCAGACGGACTGCGTAAAAACTCTGCCCACGTGACCGGCAAATCGACCGCCATCAAGCGATTGCGGCCACATTGCTTACTCGCTTCAATCACGCCACGCTGATATTTCTCCACACTCGAATCTTTTGGTGTGACAACGGAACGTGATGTGATAAGCGGTACGAACCGCGTGACACCGAGTTCTGTTAGCTTCTCGATAAGGTATTCCCCCCGGTCCCCTTTCGGCATTGCGGACGCGATCACCAACTCAAAGTCCAACTCCCGGTCCGTAACCTGCACCGATACCACATTCAACATCACTTGTTTCCGATTCACAGCGATGATCTCGGCCATGTATTCATGCCCATTACCGTTGAACATCACAACACGATCCCCGATGCCAAATCGGCGGACCGTCGTGAGGTGGTGCGATTCCGGGCCGTCCAGGATGAATTCACCAACACCAATCGGCTGCGGCGTGTAGAAGCGATCCGACATGAATAGACCCATCTCATGAAGCAGTAATATGGCGAGAAAAGTGTCAATCAAAAAAAGCACTACGGAAGTGAAATCACGTCTCAATATGGAAGAGATGGGCGAGGCGGGACTCGAACCCGCACGCTCTTGCGAGCAAGGGATTTTAAGTCCCTCGTGGCTGCCATTACACCACTCGCCCTGACGATATGGTGCATGGATAGCACCAAACCGTTGAGTGACAAGGTGGCGATTACTTATTCAACATCTTGATGAGGGATTGAAGTTGTGCGGCACCGACGCGGGTAATCAGTTCGTGGAGTAATGACAGGTCTTTGATCCCGATTGACCCGTCCGCCGTGATGCCTTTCGCGCCACCCATGTTCCCGGCTTTCTTCAAATTCGATTTGTACGACGAGATCATTTGCAACGTGAGATCCGCACCGTGTTGTTTCAGAATGTGCGCGTGCATCTCCTTGGGACCGGCGTCCCCAAGGTCCGTGACCGCCATCTCGACCATTTTCCGCTTACTGATCGGACCGCCATTTTTACTACGACCCATTACGATCTCCCATTTTTAATTGAAAAGCTAGAAGAATTCAACACGTTGACCTTGATATATACTATTACAAGCAGTCGTGAAGTGCGTAGCATCCAAAAAGTGCAAAAATGGTGTGCCGTGTCGTCGCTATATCTGTTTCCGAAGCCACACGGTTTCAGATTGCAAGTCGAGTTTAGCCGGTAGTCGTGTTCAAAATAACCGGATACGATACGATCACATCAAACTGGCAGCGATTGCCATAAACCCTGATTATTAAGCACTATTTGCGGGTATTTAATGCGGCAACGTCAGGCAAATCGTCGAGTGAATTCAACCCGAATGCTTGCAAAAACTTCTTGGTCGTCCCGTACTGTTGCGGTCGGCCTAATGATTGGTGCCGGCCACTGATGCGAACCAAACTTTTTTCCATCAATACGCGAATCACTTCGGCAACTGCAACACCGCGTACATTCTCAATTTCGGCTCGGGTGATCGGTTGCTTATACGCAATGACAGCCAATGTTTCCTGGGCGGCGGGTGTGAGGCGCAAATCGTGACCCGTTCGGCGTAACCGTAATAACCAGGGGTGGAACGTCACCCGCGTAAAAAGTTGATACCCGCCTGCTACTTCTTCGACCTGAAATGCAGTATTGTCGGCGTCGTATAACAACCGCAATTTCTCGATCAGGCGTCGAGCTTCCGCCGCATCCGTGAGCGCGGCGACTTCGGCAAGCCGTCGCGGTGTGAGGGGTTCATCCGCCAAAAGCAACGCCGCCTCCAGGCGGGCCAGCTTCGCATCGCGGGCACACGGGTCTGCCGGTATAGGCTCCGTCTGGGGTATTGTGAATCGGTAGAGACTGGGCGGAGGTGTGTTTCCCGGTCGTTCTGTGAACGGCCGGCGCAGATTGGGACCAAATTGGGGTCGTGTGTTTTGCATCGGGAAACATGATGGCGATAAATGGTTGTGTTGGCTAGACTGTTTTGAGAAAACCAAATTATAAATGGGGACGGCCTTGATCGAGTTGCTTACGCAGTACTTACCCCAGTGGGCTATGATTGTGACCGTCGCTTTGATCGCGGCGGGTCTCCTCATTTCGTTCATCGGTGTGTCCACGTTGATGTACATCTGGGCGGAACGCAAAATATCGGGGCGGATGCAGGACCGGCTCGGCCCGACTCGCGTCGGGCCGTTCGGGTTGCTGCAATCACTCGCCGACGGAATCAAGCTCATTAACAAGGAAGATTTCGCGCCCGATGCGGCGGACAAGTTCTTGTTTCGCATCGCGCCCTACTTGGCATTTTGTGCGGCGTTCACGGGGTTTATCGCACTGCCGTTCGGCATGGGGTTGGTCGCCCACGAGGTGAACATCGCCGCATTTTTTATGCTCGCGGTGCTGTCGTCGGAAGTCTTCGGCGTGATGTTGGCGGGGTACGCATCGGGTAGCAAGTGGTCGCTGATTGGTGGGGTGCGTGAAGCCGCCCAAGTCGTGAGTTATGAAGTACCGCGTTCGCTGTGCGTGGTGATTCCCGTTTGCCTAACCGGCACGTTAAACTTGAACACGATCGGCCAACAACAAACCGGGTGGTTCTGGGATTGGAACCTGTTCCACGACCCGTTTACCTTCCTCGCGTTCTTCATCTTCTTCATCACGGCCACGGCCAGTTGCAAACGGGCACCGTTCGACTTGGCAGAAGCCGAGAGCGAACTCGTCGCCGGGTTTCACACGGAGTACAGCGGGCTACGGTGGTCGTTCTTTTTCCTGGCGGAATACGCCAGCATGTTCGCTGTCAGCGGGCTGGCGACGTTGCTCTTCTTGGGCGGTTGGCACACCGGGTTCCTACCGTTCGAGCCGACCGAACGCTTCGGCTTCTGGTTAGGAAGTGCGATCAACGCGACCGTTTTCATCACTAAAGTCAGCGGCTTGGTGATCGTGATGATGTGGATGCGGTGGTCGCTGCCCCGATTGCGGATCGACCAAGTGATGATGACCTGCCTGAAGTATTTCCTGCCCATCAGTTGTGGCCTGTTGATCGCCGTATGTGTTTGGCTTTTGTATCTCCCAGCACCGATTGCACAGATCATCCGCTACACATTGGCCGGTGGAAGCGTGTTGTTTGTGCTTGGTGTTTTAGTCAGCCTGTTGGTCACGAAAAGCGACATCCCACGCGGAGAACTCCCCGGCGTCTGGGCCAAAACCCGACCAGGAACTGTTCACCACGAATAGCACGAATCCGACGAATGAAATCCGGAATGAGACAAGTGGGTGCTGATTGAAAAGCAATGTTCACCGTAGAGAGCGCAGAGAAAGCCATTCAAATTGTTGTTGATTTCTCTGCGACTCTGCGATGATTTCTGAATTATTAGGTTTTATTCGTCTGATTCGTGTGATTCGTGGTTCATTTCTTCAGGTCCACGATCCGCATGTTTCGGAAGACGATGTTCGTAGTCGGGTCGTGGCCTTGAATGGACAGGTGCCCTGCTGCGGTTCGGAGACCTTTTCGCGGGTTTTCGTCCTCTTTGCGATCGTCCAACCAATCCACAACTTGGTAGCCATTTACCCATGTTGAGATGTGGGGGCCGTTGGCCAGCACGGTCATCGTGAACCATTCTTCGTCGTTGCTAACCACCTTGCGCGCCGGGACTCGGCGATAGATGGCACCCGTGCCGAAATCGACGGGTTTGGTGCGGTCATTGTCCTTGTAGGCGTTTTGAATCTGGGCTTCGTAGCCGTTCTGGTACTGGTCCGGCATACACCGAAAGAAGATTCCGCTATTCAAATTTTTGCCGTTGGTTTTGCATTCGTACTGCAAACAGAAATCGCCGAACTGCTCTTCCGTCTGCAAGTCACCGGGACCGTTGATAACCCGCAACTCCCCCGTCGGGGTGACGTCAAATTTTGATAGCACCCGTTTCGGGTCGGCATTGTTGACCTTCCATCCCGACAGGTCTTTGCCGTTGAAAAGAGGCTTCGACCCACGTGGCAACAGGTTCAGCAACTTGATGGTTAACACGTTGCCTTCCGGAACGACTAACCGGAGTTGGTTACGCTTGGTTATCGTTCCCGGTGAATTGGCGAACCGGGATCGGCTGAACTTGGAGTCGATTTTATACCCCGGCTCTTTGTCGTTGACATCGAGGAACAACAGCGTCGGCATGTCCTTGTTGGGTAGAGTGGCTTCAAATTCCATGTTGTACGCAAACGGCCCGAACGTACTGGTTTGCGTGAGTGTTGTGGCCTTGGTGCCGCCCAGTATTAGCTTTCCGGCTTGCACTTTGACCTCCCCTTCAACCGTCCAGCCGAACGTCGATTCGCCGTCGAAAAGGGCAATCCAGCCGTCCGCGATTTCTTTGTCACTGAGCACGGACAACTTCTTGTCGTCGGCGTTCCCGGTGCAATTCAGCACCAATACGATAACCAGCATGAAACAGCACCGATTGAACATCGTCATCTCCTAAGACAGTATTCGGAAACTGGCGACATCTTACCGTTTCGTTGC
>JAYSXU010000535.1:0-3842 GCA_043716965.1 Fimbriiglobus sp. | reverse complement strand
GCGAGTACCAACGATGCGTACTGCCCCACACTTCGCGGTGCCGTCACCAGTGTGCTTCCTGATTCCGTTAACGCGGTGTATGAACTCGTGATTGATGGCGTGGATTTGCACGCCGTTGAAGAGGCGATGCGCCGGGGAATTCACGCGGCCTGTGGACCGGGCATTGTGCGGATTTCTGCCGGGAACTATGGCGGCAAACTCGGGCCGTATCATTTGCACCTCCACAAACTCGTTTCTGGAATCGGGTAGTGTTCGATGCTCCACCTCACGTTAAAACAGGCTCCGGCTATTCCCCTGGAACTGGACGGCGTCACGCCCGATCGTTTGTGTCAATGCACTGTCACTGACGTTGCGAAGCTGCCGATTTTCTACGGTAATCGGCGGGTTGAACTGGGTGAATTCTTTGACGTGAGTGGCGATCCCACATGCGGCGAGGTCTCGGTTCACGGCGATTGTTCCCGGATCAAGTTGCTGGGCGCGAAGATGACAAGCGGTCGGTTGATGATCGATGGCAACGCCGGCTGGCACGTCGGTGCTGGAATGGCGGGCGGCGAACTAGTGATTCGTGGCAATGCTGGCGATTGGATCGGGGCGGAGATGCGGGGCGGTATCATTCGCGTCGAGGGGAATGCGGGCAATCAACTTGGTGCCGCCTACCGTGGCAGTTGGCACGGGATGCGGGGTGGCGTGATTCATGTGCGAGGCAATGTCGGCGACGAAGCAGGACTGCTGATGCGGCGCGGGATGATTGTCGTCGATGGCCGGGTCGGAGATTTCGCCGGGGCGTCAATGATCGCGGGAACGCTAGTTGCGCTAGGTGGGGCAGGGCGGGCACTCGGTGCCGGGATGAAACGCGGCACGCTCCTGGTCGATGGCCAAATGGCGGAGCTTTCACCCGGTTTCCGTTACAGTTGCGACTACCGCCCGGCGTATCTGGGGCTGTTGTTGCAAGAACTGCGTCAACTGACGTGCGAACCGGCTGAGGCGTTGGAAAATGCAATTCTCCGTTGCTACCGAGGCGATGCCGTCCACGGTAGCAACGGAGAATTGTGGGTTTGCTCGCGTTAATTTCACCGCTCGCTCTTCGATCTGGACAGGGTTGAAAGCCACGGCGCGGGTAGCAAGAAGGTGTCGCCCGCAGTTAAGCCGAGGTTCTTCAACAAGTCCGTGACCCGCACGCCGGAAGAGACCAAACTGGCAGCACTACCACCGATGAGTGCCGCCGCAGTGACGGAACCACGCAGAGTGTTGTTGCCGATGGTCACTTGCCCCGGTGCCACCAATTCTGGCTTCGTTAAAAGGGTCAAACCCGGCCCGGCGCCAGTTAGTGTCAACCGGGTGTCACCGGGTGCGGTTGCGATCCCCACGGTGATGGCTGCCGAGCTATCGCCGGGAATGCCGACCCCTGACGTAGACGTGTTGAAGGTACGAAACAACACGGACCCCTTTGCCGTTGTGGCCGCATCAGCCGGTTCAATCACGATGCGTGGGGAGACTTCCACTTTTTGTCGCAACGCCGGGATTTGATACTCGAATGCCGACTGCCCTTCGACACGCAATGCGTAGACCCCGTCGGTGGGAATGGTCACTTCCAACGTCTGCTCAAACGCCCCGGATGCTGCCGTTTTCAGGAGTTTGAGTGGCGCACCTGTTGAGTGCGCAACTTCGGAGAACTCATCGGTTGCCTGGGTTTTCCCAGTCGGGTCGAGTTGGCGTATCAACCGCAAGGTCATCGGGAAAACAGGTTCTCGCGGGACGTAGCCATCCGGGTCTTGCGGTTCACGCCATTGAATCGTGAACCGCACTTTCAGCCCGGCGGGCAGTGTCATAGTGCGGTCGCCTTGTGGGGGAGCAAATTGCAGGAAATTCAGTTCGCGTGTCCAGTTACCCTTGGGGAGTGCAGTTGCGGTCGAAGCAAAGTCGAGGATGTTGTTGCCGTCCTCGTCTAAAAACGGCCCGGCCCAAACGCGACCGAGAGCCATGCTGGCAGGCTGAACCCAAATCGGTGCGGCGGGTTGCTTCCGTGCTTGAATCGAGGACGTGACAGGTTTCGTGATGTACTTCGTGTCGATGTAGCGGCTCAACTCGTTCAGGCCGTCTTGGGGATAGCCAGTTTCCCAAGTCAGGGTGTTGATGACCACTGCGGTCCCGCGAAGTCGATCGAGTGCATTCTTCAACGCGGTAAAGCGATCGACTGCACCTTTGAAAACCAGTTCGTCGGCAAGCAGTTGATCGAGGTCTTTTCGGGCTTTGTCCCGTCGCGCGGTCGTTTTGTCCGAGTCACTCAAATCGAGGAAGGCTTTGCGATACTCTTCAGTCGCGGCGGATCGACGGAGTGTCAGCGTTTCCCCACGGCGTGTTAACTCGAACGACCGCGTTTGCATCGCTTCGGAATAGATTTGCTCACCCGCAGCCGATCGTGCCACACTGAGCAGTTGATGGAAAGCACTCGGGTCGATACGGATCAGAGTCAGCGTCGCTTTCGGTGCCGCAGCACTCGCAAGTTGGGCGGCGGTCGCGCCAACACTCTGGCCCATGCCCATCGGCAGCGGGATTAAGTCGGGGTTGAGTTCTGCTGAATAATCAATGATGCGGGCCGATGCTGGGAGTGTTCCCGAAAAATCGGAGCCGATGATGACCACCCGAACACCGTCTCCTTGGAATCCGGCTGCATGGAGCGCTGCGACGTTGGCACTAGCGAGGAGTTCGCTTGGCTTGGTGCCAGATGTTCCCTGTTGAACGGTACCCGTTTCGGAGCCAAGTCGTGGGAGACGAATCGCGCGGATTTCCGGCACTTCGATCAACTTCGAGATGTCTTGTGTCTTCGGAATTCGGATCGTTACCACGACCCCGACGACGCCTTCAACGGCAATCCCGTCAGCCGCCGTCCGAATGCGGTTGCGTAAGTCTGGCCACTCCAACTTCGGTTCATCTTCCAGAATTAAATCGAGTCGAACGGGTTGTTGGGCCATCGCCGGGTCATTAAAAATGGCTCGTGCATCTGGTGTTAACTTGCTGAGAATTGCGGGTGCGACATTCGGGACGACCGGCATTTCCGCACTGTCGGACAGAACTTCCACGAACCGGATCGGTAGGGTGTTCCGAAACGGTGCGGGAAGCTCATCCCGCGACATCGCAGCCGCAAACCAACCCGAAGGTTGGGTCCGCAGATCCTTCAGCAGTTTCAACAGATTCTCTGCCGGCAACGATCCACGGATGATGGCATAGCCGACATGGTCGTAGCCGATCCCTTCCTGAAACCCCAAGAAGCCAAGGTGCCGCACTGTTTGGTCGTGGAATTCCCGCTGTTCATTTTGCCCAAATCCACTGGCAATCCGCAACCGCACGGCAACGGGCTTTTTGCCGTCCTCGGGGATAGCCATCCCAGATGGGAGGACGATGGCAGTCAAAATACGGGGGTCATCGAGTATGCGTCGTGCGTTTGCACTGAGAATCGTTCCCTGCAACAGTTCGGCAGTCGGGTCGAACACATCAAGATCAGCATCGTCCCGTATGGTTGCGACATAACCGATGTCTTTGAGATAACTCTGCATGGTCCGATATTGGCGAATCCGTTCATCGCGGTCGGCGCGAATGCGATACCGTGCTTGAACGTCGTACTTTTCCGGAAGTGTGGGATACGTAACCTGAGCCATCGCCGGGGCCGACAGACCGGCAAGCATCAACGATGCGAGCAGCCCGAGTACGGGGAGTCTGGGGCCAAGAGCAGTCATGTTGAACCTCGTGCGCAGAATCGAAGTCGACTATCCACTTATAAGGATGCCCGCTGAACACGGCCTTGCCAAGCGTGGATCGTGAAATATGCGATCAGAACGGAACAG
>JAYSXU010000534.1:0-3848 GCA_043716965.1 Fimbriiglobus sp. | reverse complement strand
TCTTGCGCAAAAATTCGCGGGTGAACCCGGACGACGTGAAGTCCGTGCTGGAAGTGATTCGCAACGGCGACGTCCGCGTCGGCGCGACGACGTTTGCCGGCGGTGATTCTGGTAAGTACATGCGGCCCCGCACGGACGGCCAAGGGCGGTACGTTCAGGCGCTGAAGACCCACGACATCGTGCTAGCGGTCGGCCCCGCCGGTACCGGGAAGACGTTTCTGGCCGTCGCGTGGGCGGTCACGTTGTTACGGAGTGGGCAAGTCAAAAAAATCGTGCTGGTCCGTCCCGCCGTGGAAGCGGGAGAACGGCTCGGGTTCTTGCCGGGCGACCTGATTGCGAAGATCAACCCGTACCTGCGGCCGTTGTTCGATTCACTCAACGATGTCCTCGACATCGACCTCGTGAAGCGCTACATGGAAAGCGAGATCATCGAAATCCTACCGCTGGCGTACATGCGCGGCCGCACTTTGAACAACGCCTGCATCATTTTGGACGAAGGGCAAAACGCTTCGGTGTCGCAGATGAAAATGTTCCTGACCCGAATGGGCCACAACTCCAAAATCATCGTCACCGGCGACATGACCCAAGTGGACTTGCCACGCACGATTCGCAGCGGATTGCAAGACGCGGTGAACCGGCTGAAGAACATCGACGGGATTTGCGTGATGCACCTGGACGAAGCCGACATCGTCCGCAACCCGCTGGTTGCGAAAATCGTCGCCGCCTACGACGACGATGCCAAGCCCCGGCGAACGACGGGTGGGTAACGCAAAAAAGGCCCGCCACGATGTTATCATGGCGGGCCTTTTTTTATCTTATCAATCACTTACTTGGCGACTGGCAACATGACGGCGTCGATGACGTGGATCACGCCATTCTTGCACTTGATGTCCGTCTTGATGACGTTCACTTTGGTCGTGCCGTTGTTCAGGCTGACCTTGCCGTCTTCGACTTTGATCGTGTAGCCGTTGACCTTTTCGCCGTTGAGCTTGACGACGTCGGCTGCCATGACGGCCTTGTCCTTGATGACGTGAACCATCAGGATTTTCGTAAGCAATTCTTTGTCTCCGAGGACTTTGGTCAGGGTCTCTTCGCCGAGGGCTTCAAACGCCTTGTCGGTCGGTGCGAACACCGTGAACGGGCCTTTGCTCTTGAGCGTGTCAACCAGTTCGGCGGCCTTGACGGCGGCGACGAGCTTGGTGAACATCTTGGCTTCGACGGCGGTATCGACGATGTCCTTGGCTTCTTTGTCTTCAGCGCGGAACGCTGGGGCAATCAGGGCGAACGCGAACGCGGCAACAAACAACTTCTTGAACATGTGCATCAATCCTCGGGGTGTCTCGACGGTCAGTGCAACGGCAAATGGCCGTTAGCATCGTTCAATTCATAGTCACCCCCATTCCCATGCAGTCCACTATTGCAAACAAAATCCCACAATTTTTACAGACGCGCGATTTGGCACAACGAACGACCGGCAACAAATGCCCCGTTGCGGTGTGCCGGAAACAGGCTAGAATCAGGACGATCGGCCCGCTTTGTAAGGATGTTCACTATGTCTGCCAGAACCCAGGACGGGAGTTTAACGCGGGGGCTTTTCGACGCCGAGACCTTCGGCGGGTTCGGGTCAAGTCGCTTCCGGCCACACGGTGAAGTTCCGCTGGGCAAGGTCGTCCGGCAGCGCGTCCAGTCGAAGCTGAAAGAGGCCGTCCGCGAGCACGCCCCGAAACACCCCGGCGTGTACGGGATGCTCGATTCCAAGGGCCGCATCGTATACATCGGCAAGGCAAAGTGCCTCCGGACCCGGTTGCTGAGTTACTTCCGGGAAAACAGTCGGCACCCGAAGGCCGGGAAAATTCTCCGGCACACCCGTGTACTGGTCTGGGAAGAAACCGCCGACGAGTTCGCCGCACTGCTGCGCGAACTCGAACTCATTCGCCACTTCCGCCCCCGGTTCAACGTCCTCGGGATGCCCGGCCCGCGCCGGTACATCTACCTCTGCCTCGGTCGTTCCCCCGCACCCTACGTGTACCTAACCCGCCAACCGACCGGGAAAGAAGTGGCGTCGTATGGCCCGCTCGTTGGGCGTGGTCGGGCGATGGAGGCCGCACGAAGAATTAACGACTGGTTCAAACTCCGCGATTGCGCCCAGACGGTTCCGATGGTGTTCGCCGAACAGCAAGAGTTGTTCCCGCTCGATCGCGCCGCCAAGTGCTTGCGGTACGACATCGGCAACTGCGTCGGCCCGTGTGCGGGGTTTTGTACGCGACGCGGTTACGGTACGAACGCGCGGTCCGCGAAGGCGTTTTTAGACGGTGACGACCGCTCAGCACTGAAGAAACTCACCAAGCAAATGGTCAGTGCGTCGAACGCGTTGAAATTCGAGCAGGCCACCGCGATCCGCGACCGACTGCTGTTGCTCACGTGGCTCGATGACCGACTCACGTTCCTACGCAACGCCCGCAAAGGTGGATCATACATCTACCCCCTGCCCGCCGCCGATGGCCGCGTGATGTGGTACCTGATCCACCGTGGCGAAGTCTGGGCCACCATCCGCGAACCGCACGACGAGGTTGCCCGAACACGCGCGATCGAACTCATTCAACACGTGTTCAACGAGCCTGCCGGCGAAGCGGTCATCACCCACAAAACCGTCGATAGCGTGCTACTGGTTCACGCTTGGTTCCGTAAAAACAGCGACGCGAAATCGACCCTCCTCACTTCCAAGCAAGCCATCGAACAATGCAGCACGAGTGGGCTACCGGCTCATTTCAGCTCTTCAAAAGTCTGATTCAGAATCGGGTACTTCTTCCAAGTGTGCAAATCGAAGTGCCACCATTCTTCTTCGTACACCTCGAAGCGTTCGTCTTGCATCAATTTGCGGAGCAGGTCGCGGTGCCAGCGTTGGCGGCTGGTGCCGCCGGGGTATTCCGGAAATGCTCGATCGGAGAATTCGTCGTAGCCGCTGACCATTGGAACGACCGCGCCAGTTTTTAGATCGTACAACCCCAGGTCCACCGCACAGCCGCGATTGTGCCGCGAGCCTTTGTCCGGATCGGCCACGAAGCTGTGAAACTTCGTCGGCGTCGCCTCGCGGAACATCTTGGTCACGTGCCACGGGCGGTAAGCGTCGTAGATCAGTAACCCGTAGCCGAGCGGTTGCAGCTTGGCGTGAACGCGACCCAGCGCCGTGGCGGCGGGGCGTTGCATGAACGCCTTCGCAGTCGTGTAGAATGGCACGCCGAGGAAGTTGTTCGCGGTGGCGTAGCGGATGTCGAACTTGATCGCGGGGTCAACGGCGGCGAGATCGACGAGGTCGGGCTTCAAGAAGTCACCTTTCTCGATCGGTGGCTTGGCGGCGAGGGCGTCCTTGCGAACGCCTTCAATCGGGCGAACGGATTGCACGCGGAACGTCTCGCCGTTTTCGCCATCGACCTTGCGGCGGTCGAACACCACCTTGGCCGCTTCGACTTTGGTGGCCCGCCCGGACTTGTCGCGGGTGAAGATCAACTTCTCGCCGATGTACAGGCCGCCATCGGGGAACTGGAAAACGTCGTTTTCCAGTTCCGTCAGTTGGTCCAAAAAGATCCACTCGATGAGCGCATAGAGCTTCCCGTTTCGTTCCAGGATGTAAAGCGTGTTGTGGTCCCAACCGTACTCGCCGATCAGCCCATCCCACTTGGCCGGCGGTGCGGTCGGCGGTTGTTCGGTGGGCTTCTCTTTGGTGTACGTCAGCTTGCTGCGGGTCAACTTGTCGCCGTCGCGGGTGAACTTGGCGCCCCAACTCAGGATGTCATCGCTGATAATGTCCGCGCCAGATTTTTGGACCTGAATTCGATACCCGCCTCGGT
>JAYSXU010000533.1:0-3867 GCA_043716965.1 Fimbriiglobus sp. | reverse complement strand
GGACTTTCATCAGCATGGCTTTTTGGTCGTCGGTCAACTTCGAGGCCGGGATGCCGACCGGCTCGCCGACGGCGGCGTTCGGTTGGCCTTCCTTGATTTCAGGGAACTGTTTGGCCTGTTTCGCCAGTTTGTTTTGGTCGTCGTCGAACGATTGAATCAGTTGCTTAGCGGTATCTTCAATCTCCGCTAAGGTCCGCAAACCTTTCCGCGACCCGTCTCGAACTTCAGCAGGGTTGGTGGCAAACAGTAGCGGCGTTGCGGAGACGATCACGCCTTTTTCGAGCGTGAAGTTCACCGAAAGGTGGTGGCCTTCGATCCGCCAGCCCCATTTGCCGGTGTTCGTGGGGTCGCCAAAAACGCTCACGAAATACCACGCCGGGTTCCGCGTCATGGCACCGTTCTTTTCGAGTTCGTTCAGGATGGCTTCCATGCTCATGATGGTCGTCGCTTGGTCGAAGCCCTTCGTGGACAGTCCGGTTTTGAGCAGCGCCAGCGTCGCGGTTTTTTGCTCATCCGTCATACCGTCCATCCGCAAGCCTTTGCGTAACGATTGCTTTTGCTTGTCTTGTTGCGGCGTGAAGTACCACTTTTGCCGGTGCTCGTCATCGAACCCGAACGTGGCTTTCGATTTCTGTTCGGGTGTTAACGTCGCCAGGAATTTCGTCGCGGCGTCGGTCATGGTCGCGCTGGTCGGCTGCGCTTGCCGGGCGATCAACGCGACTCCAGCGAGCGTGCTGAACGTCAGCACGACAAGGGAAAGTCGAATCAACGGAGAGCGGGTCATCGAAAGGCTCCTGGGAAGGCTGTAAGAAGGAGGGGGATCGCGTGCGGACTGTTCACGCAAGATACGCCATCGGGCGTCGGTTCGCCACCGATTCTGTCTGCCGATTCGGGACCGTTCGCCTAAAATTGGAGATTGACACGCACGCTTGCTCTGAGGTTTCGACATGGCGACCGCCGCTTTGCCCGCTCACATGCCAGCAACGTCCGAGGAACCACTGCGCGTTTTGGTGATCGACGACGACAAGAATCTCGCCGAAGCCATCGCCGAAAGCTTAGAACGAAAAGGGCACAAGTGTACGGTGGCCACCAGCGGCAAAGCCGGTGCGGGGCGGGTGGAGCACGACGAGTTCGACGTGGTCCTCACGGACCTTCGGATGGCGGACGTTGACGGCTTAGGCATGGTGAAAAAAGTCCGCGAGCACCTGCCGGACGCCGAGGTTTATGTCATCACCGGGTACGGCGACGTGAAGACGGCGGTCGAAGCGATGCGCCTCGGCGCGGCACATTATTTGTTGAAGCCGATCGACATGGTGGAACTCCGCGCGATCGTGGACAAGTCGGCAGAGCGTGTCAAACTGTCCCGGACCAACCGCGAGTTGCGGCAACAAATCGACGAGAAGTTCGGCTACGAAGGCGTCGTCGGCAACGGACCGAAGATGCACCGCGTGATTCAATTGTTGAAAGCCTACGCCCCTTCGACCGCGCCCGTGTTGATTCTGGGTGAGAACGGGACCGGCAAGGAACTCGCGGCGAAGGCACTCCACACGAACGGCCCCCGCAAGAACCGCCCGTTCGTGGCGATGAACTGTGCCGCCCTGAACGAAAACCTGCTCGACGACGACATGTTCGGCCACGAAGAGGGGTCGTACACCGGGGCGAAGGGCGCCCGGAAAGGCCGCTTTGAACACGCCAACAACGGCACGCTGTTCCTCGACGAAGTCGGTGACATGCCGTTGTCACTGCAAGCGAAGTTGCTCCGGGTGTTGGAGAACGGCGAAGTGATTCGCATCGGGGCCAACGACCCGATTCGTGTCGATGTGCGGATCATCGCGGCGACGAACAAGAACCTGGAAGCGATGGTCGATGAGGGTAAATTTCGCCGCGACCTGTACCACCGCTTGAAAGTTGGCGTCGTGAAACTCCCAGCATTACGGGATCGCCGAGAGGACATTCCGCTGTTGCTGAATCACTTCCTGAAAGACTTGGCCGTGAAGTACGTTAAGAAGCAACCCGCCGTCGCGGAGTCGGTACGCAAGGCGTTCGCCAGCTACGATTGGCCGGGCAATGTGCGCGAACTTCGCAACGTGCTGGAAAGTATGCTCGTTCTCGATCTCGACGGTACGCTGAACGCCGACGACCTTCCCGAAGACGCCGGCCCGACGCACTCCAGCTTTATGACGCCCGGTTCTGGCTCACTGCCGGTCGGGTCCGGGCCGGATCATCTGATTGGCCGTCCGTTAGAAGAAGTTGAACGATACTACATCGAACGGGCGCTCGAAATGACCGAAGGTAACCGCGAATCTGCGTCCGAAATGCTGCAAATCGGCGAACGCACCTTGTACCGCAAGCTGCAAGAGTGGAAAAAAGGTGACGACACCAAAAAGGCATCCGCTAATTCAGGTGAATCATGAGCACAACCACCACGATCGTGGACGAGACCGATTACCCCACTTCGGACGGTAAGCCGATGGCCGAAAGTGAAATTCACGCCGACGTGATGACCGAGTTAATCGCCACCCTGCGGGGCTATTACGCAGATCGGGAAGACGTTTGCGTCAGTGGCAACCTGCTCGTTTATTGCGAGCAAGGAAACGCAAAGAAGGTGCTGGCTCCCGATTGCTTCGTTGCATTCGGGGTGCCCAAACGCCAACGCGATTTGTACAAGGTTTGGGACGAAGGCCAGTTCCCCAGTGTGGTCTTCGAGATCACGTCCAAGTCAACACAGAACGAAGATAAAAGCGAGAAGTTTGCTATCTATCGGGACCGCTGGGGCGTGAAAGAATATTTCCAGTTCGACCCGCGTGGCGAGTATCTGTCACCACCTCTGCAAGGCTATCGCCTGGAAGGCGGCCAGTTTGTGCCGATGGAGATGTCTGGAGGTTTTATTTTCAGTGACATACTCGGAGTCATGATGCAGTCGGCAGGCGCAAGTTTGATGCTGTTTGAAATTGGTCAGCGAAGTCGCCTGCTTCCACCGGCTGTGCAGCGCGCGATGGATGAAGCAATCAGAAGACGAGAAGCGGAACAGCAACTCGTAGAAACCCAAAAAAGGGCAGCCCTAGCTGCAGAAGAAAACGCCAAGCTTCGAGCCGAACTCGACGCCCTTCGTGCCAACAAACCGACTTCGTGAAGGTGACCGCACGCCATGCCACGCATTCATCAACTTCCGCACAATGTCATTACGAAAATCGCTGCCGGTGAGGTGATTGAGCGGCCTGCTAGCGTGGTGAAGGAGTTGCTCGAAAACTCCATCGACGCCGGCGCGACCCGAATCGACATTGACCTGGATGCGGGTGGCACGGAGTTGATTCGCGTCGTGGATGACGGTTGCGGGATTGATGCCGAAGACCTACCGCTTGCGTTTGCGTCCCATGCGACCAGCAAGTTGAAAGACGCGGAGGATCTGTTCCGGATCGCCACGATGGGCTTTCGCGGGGAAGCACTCGCGTCAATTGGCGGCGTGGCCCAAGTCATTTTGCAATCGCGTCCGCCGTCGCAACTCAGCGGGGCGGAGTTGCGGTGCGACGGGGGTGATCTCTCCGCAATTCGTCCGTGGGGCGGGTCGTCGGGGACGCGGATCGAAGTCAAGCATCTCTTTTACAACATCCCGGTACGGAAGAAGTTTTTGAAGAGCGTCGCCACGGAACTCGGCCACGTGTGCGAAACCGTCACGCGCCTAGCCTTGGGCAATCCGGGGTTGCACATGGTGTTGCGGCACAACGGCCGGCTCGTGTACGAAATCCCCGGCTCCGCGACGTTGCCGGATCGCATCGGGCTGTTCTTCGGCAAGGACATCCGTGATGCCCTCTACCCGATCGCCAGTCCAACGGGACAGTATCAACTGCATGGCTACATCGCCGACCC
>JAYSXU010000532.1:0-11750 GCA_043716965.1 Fimbriiglobus sp. | reverse complement strand
TTCCTCCGTGGCTCTCTGTGCCCTCTGTGGTGAAATGCTTTGTGGGACCAAGCGAAACGTTCACTGCCAACGTTCACTGCCAACGTAATGCCGATACGACGTGAACGTCACTTCCACTTGATGCTATCGATCGCTTTTTGTGCCTGGTCGCGGGATTGCGTGTCGGCGTCGTGGTGGGTGAACACGATCAGGAATTGTCGGTCGCCACGGGGGAAGGCGATGATCTCGCGGCGCATCTTGGTGCTGCCTTTCACACCCGCCAGTATGGACCGGGTCGCTGGAACGCCGTTGATGGTCTCCGGGGTGGGCTTCCCCTTCGGTGTCCACGTGTCGGGGCCAATTTTGTGGGTACCCAGGTATTCCAGCACGTCTTGGTTTGGTAGCACATCGACCGCATACAGTTCAAACTCCGCGTGGAACTTGTCCACGGTGCGGGTGTATGCGGTCAGTCGGATCGGGCGGTTGAGCGCGCCGGGTGGCAGCGAAGTCTTGGCGTACAAGCTCCAGCCTTCCGGTGTGACGAAGACCAGTCCAATCGTGTCGTTTTGGTAAACTGTCTCGTTCGCCAGTGCTGGCGCGCGTGGGGTTTCTTGACACCCCCCCAGCATGGTGGTGCACCCGACGAAAAGGAACGCCGCGATACGGTGCCGCATACTTATTCCCATGATCCGACCACTTCGCCACCCGACCGCGTTGCCAATTGAAACAGGGTGGTCACGTCCAGAGAGGTCCGGATCGCATGGACCGATCCGTCGCAGAATAAAAAATTCCCAACCGCATGGTGCGGGGTGAAGAAGTCGTAGGGTTCGCTCCACGGATCGTTGAGCGATTTCAACCCGACACGCGCAATCGTTGTCGTGATGGGGGGCAAGATCACCGACGTGTAGACGGGAGCGTTCGGCGTCGTCCGGATTGTCCCTTCCGTGATTGCTCCGACCCAACAGGCTTTCGCAAAGAGAGCGGGTCGTTCCCCGATCAGAATCGTGATACTCGTTCCGTCCGTTATTTCCAGGAATTGGGTTTTACTGTTGCGGTACAGTACCCCGTTGCCCTGTTCCGGGTAGAGGTTCAACAACAGTCCCGCACCAAAATTCCCGACATAACTGTTCGTGCCCGCATTCGCAATGGGGCTATTCAGCACGTCAGTCACTGGAAACACACCAGCTGCGTAATCGGACGGACAGGTGTAGATCGGCATTTGTTTTTCACGCATTGCGGCGTTGGTTACGCTGTCCGTATTCTTAGTCAGACTTAAATTATCATAGACTGTCTGCTGTTCGAGATACGGCAGAATATAAACGGCCCAACTCCAACCCGGATCAATGGGAAGCGAGATTTTGATTGGCGGAATGTGGTCCCAAGCGGGGGCAACAGTTGGCGTGGGGGCAAACGGATCAATGTAAAAATAGCCGGGCGGCAATCGGTTGTTGGTGTCATGGTACCCGTGCGCCGCGAGGCCGATTTGCTTGAGGTTGTTTTGGCAACTCAATCGCGCTGCTGCATGACGAACTTTCTGAACGGCCGGCAACAACAACCCGATCAGAATCGCAATGATGGCGATGACGACGAGTAATTCGATTAATGTAAAGGCACGCCGATGGATCATAGAAGACCTCGGGTTAAAGAAGCGAGCAATCATTTAATACCCCTATTGTAAGCGATCGAATCCAGACAGGAACAGCGAGATTGCCGAAACGGGGTGGTTGCCCCTACCGATTTTGCCGTGCGGATGTACCACAATCCTACTGCAACCCACTGAAGGACCACGCCATGCCGCACCCGTATCACTTGACCGATGAAGCCGGGATTTACACGCCGGCACTGGTCTTTTTCCCCGCGTTCATTCGGCAAAACATCGCCCGCATCGTTGAACTGGCAGGTGGCCCCGAACGGTTGCGACCGCACGTGAAGACGCACAAGACACGGGAAATTACCCGGATGCAGTTGGACGCGGGGGTCACGAAACACAAGTGTGCCACGATCGCGGAGGCCGAGATACTCGCCGATTCCGGCGTGCCGGACGTGCTGGTTGCGTACCCCCTTGTTGGCCCGAATCCGACTCGACTGGCAGCGTTAGCAAAGGCGTTCCCGAACACGCAGTTCGCATCGCTTATCGTCGACGAGACCACTGCGGATGCACTTTCGGCGGCAGCGGGTGTTGCGGGGCGGTCGATTCGGTTTTATCTCGATCTCGATGTGGGGATGCACCGCACCGGGTTGGCCGTGGATGACAAGGCGTTGTCACTGTACGAGTACGCCGCGAAGTTGCCGGGGTTAACCGAAGACGGGCTGCACGCATACGACGGACAAAATCACCAGGAATCCCGCTCAGAACGCGAAGCGGCCTGTCTGGCTGCGTTGTTCCCGGTGCTGGAAATGCGGACCACGTTGCAACGGCGTGGCTACAAGGTGCAACGAATCATCGCGGGCGGCACGCCCAACTTTCCGGTCTACGCCGCGATGCGGGACATCCCAGGTCTGGAGTGTTCGCCCGGCACCTATGTCCTGCACGACCACGGCTACGGCACCCGCTACCCAGACCTGAACGGCATCACGCCTGCGGCTGTGCTACTGACTCGGGTGATTAGCAAACCGACCGCTAACCGCGTGACATTCGACCTGGGTAACAAGTCCGTTGCGCCGGACCCCGTCCTGACTAAACGTGTTCACCTATTGGATCTGCCGGAATACACGATCGTGGTCCACAGCGAAGAACACCTCGTGATCGAAACACCCCACGCCGATCGCTTCAAAATCGGCGACGTGGCCTACGCCTTGCCAGGCCACGTCTGCCCCACCTGCGCCTTACACCGCGAAGCACACATCGCGGAGAACGGCCACATCGTGGGTGCGTGGCGAATCGCCGCCCGCGACCGATTCCTGACTGTATAAGCCAATCATGACTTATCACCACGAATCAGACGAATCAGACGAATAAAACTTTCAACCGTTAACGTGATGGGTGTTGGGTATCCAATCCCTGAACTGATAAACACTGTTCAAAGCAATCCAGATTTCATTCGTGATATTTGTATGATTCGTGGTTCTTGACCGTGTGAGTTATCGCACTGCTTTGAGTTCAAAGTGTGGATTGGAGATGATTCCAAACACGTTGACGAACGGGTCGTGGAACTTGGCCACGAAAATCCTCCTGCCAACATTAGGACCGTTATTCATGTGAATAACGCGACAATCAGTTTTTTGTAACAGAGCGAAATCGACCCCGAACCATCAATTCTCTGAACGCGGCGGAGCCGTGCGGCCCGTGAACGCGGCCCACAGTATTAGGCTCATTCCGACCGATGTTGTCAGCGACCAAAACAACAACGGTATACCTTCCTGGGATTTTGCTGAAATCCGGATTGTGTTAGAACTACCAATGGCTGGCAAGATAAACGTCATGAATGCGATGAAAAGTAGAAATGACGTGAAAATTAAACCGGCACCGATAGCAACTAGCATCGCCGGTTTGCCGTGACTCTTAATGCGGTTGATCGCTACAATCATACCGTAGATACAGACCAAGTTTATCGGCCCAAAAAATGCAAACAATCGACTGATCTGAGCAAGAAAAACCCACACGTCATTCATATCGCACCTCGACGGAAGAATTTGAGCGATCTAACTTGTGCGACGAGTAAACTTCATTCGTCACTTTGGAGAACAGTCTTTCGGCCTGCGAAAGCTGCCCACATCAACAAGCCAACTCCGATTGCAATTGATGACGACCAAAGTATCAACCCTATGAATCGAACAGTTTCACCAGTTCCGATGCCCGAACTCATATAATAAGGTATTACATACAAAACGACAACCATAAAGATGAACTGTGATATTCCGATTAAGCTACAGCCAATAACAATCAATATCTTCGGCTTGTGAAATGCCTTCAATCGCGTCACAGCCATAGCGAAACCCATGATCCAAACCAAACTGAATGGTGCGAACGCGACCATAATTTGAGAAAAGTCTAACATCGTGAATCTCGTTCGTGATGGTTATGAGAGTTTACATTCGCCAAAATCAATCATCCGAACGCGGTGCTGGGTTGCGGCCCACGAACACGGCGTCGATGAGCAGGGCTAGTGCTACAGTGTGAATGATGGTGTGGGCGAACCCGATGCCGCGAAGCATCCACATCGAGTTCATTCCGCCACCTTGATTCATCTGCATGACGATGTAGCTCTGGATGACCGTGAAGATGACTGAAGTCAAAAAGAGAATACTTAAGCTCACGATCACTAACATTGCTGGCGTTCGCGCCCGCTTCATGCGCATGATTGCAAAGCCTATTCCGATGCAATAAAGCAATAAATGAGGCGCCTGATATATATAAATGTTTCCAACAGATAATCTAGAGAAATTGAACTGCTTCCCATCCTACACCTCGTGTTATTTGCTTACCGCTGCACTTTCACATCGCCGGATTCTTGAATCTCGCGCAGGCTCACACTCGGCGAAGGGCGACGGTTGGGGACGGTGTAGAAGATTGTGATTTGCTCAAGGTCGCATTCCAGACCGGCGGGGAATTCGTACTCACTTTCGACCGGGATGCCCATCGGCTTGCCGGGCATCATCAGCATCCACCGGCCGGAGCGTTCGGGTAAATCGTAGAGGGTCAGCTTGCGTTTCTCTGAGTTGTAGGCCAATCGCGTAAGGTCGGGCTTTTCTGGTTGTTGTTGCGTAGGGCCTTGAAATTGATCCGAGGCGTCACGTGAAACGAAGGGTTCATCGGCGCGACTATCGACCGTCGAAGCGTGCGGTTGCGCTTCGCAACCGATGCCGATCCCGACGATTCCGCCGAACAGAATTCGCAACATCCGTGGTGTCGTCATGGCCGCCCTCCGGGAGCCAAGAGTGAAGAAAACCCCGACCATCTAGCCAGGGGAGAGGTGCAGTATTTTACCATAGACGCCACGCCATGCGAGTGGAAAAGACACGGGTGTCACGTTGGATTTTGCTTTTCCGGTGAACCGCCTAGAAAGTGGTTAGTGGTTAGTGTTTAGTGGATAGGAAGAAGTTTGTCTTCGGCTTTACTTTCCGCTTTCCACTTTGCTTCCACCTGATTCTTTCGAGAAAATAAAGTGAATAGTTTTTGAATAATGACTTGACTCAGCACCATCACAGGCGTTGGCCTCATCATTGCGATTTGCTGTGGACCACTCCCCGCACGGCACAACGAACACGAATTGAATTCGTGCATTTCCTGTTTCCCTTTTTTTTGAAGGAGGCCCCCATGCCTCGCTCTCTTCGTAGTCGAGGGTTCACGTTAATTGAACTCCTCGTCGTCATCGCGATCATCGCGATTCTGATTGGTCTGTTGTTACCGGCCGTGCAAAAAGTGCGCGAAGCGGCGGCCCGGTCGCAGTGTAAGAACAACTTGAAACAACAAGGTTTGGCACTGCATAATTTTGCAGGCGTCTACAACGGTCGGTTTCCGGCTGCCTTGATTCACTCGGGGCGAACGACCGTTGGTCAAGCCAACGTGAACCCCTACTCCGGCCCGGAAGTCAGCTACAAGGGTCAACCGTTTGTGGCGTACAACCACACCGGCTTCATTGCGATGTTGCCTTACCTCGAACAAGGTCCGTTGTTCGCACAGTACAACTACCAGTACATCAACTGTAGTTCGACGGGGAATGCGCCCCCACCCCCGCTCGGCCCGGACCCAATACCAAATCCGAACCGGCTTGTTACACAAACATTTATCAAAATGTATGCGTGCCCATCCGATGACCAACCGATTCCCGTTGTCGGCGCACCGCGTACTCCGGGATTCTACGAACGAGATAGCGTCTACCGGACAAACTACCTGTTCAGTACCGGCTACTACACCGATTACGACCGTGACTGGGCGGCGACGGGTGCCCAGTTCCGCGGGGCATTCGGGAACAACGGCGCCGCAAGCATTGCCAACATGCAAGACGGGACCAGTAACACTATCGCGATCGGCGAATCCCGACAGGAAAAGAATTCGACTTCGTATGGTGGCTACACAAGTGGGACTCACACCGCCGTTCACGGTCGGATTCTCAGCACCGCACCCGGCGGCACCACACTGACAACATGCTTGCAGTACAGTTCCATCAACGGTGCAAATCGCGTCTTGTTGGGTACGGCGAGTGTTCCACCCGTGCGTGGTGATTACTTGCAATATGCTTGGCAATTCGGCAGCAAGCACACTGGCTGGGCCAACTTCCTGATGTGCGACGGCTCGGTTCGCTTCCTCAAAGATAGCATCGACTACGTCACGGCATTGATGCCATTGGCCACGCCGGATGGTGGTGAAGTCCCTGGCAGCATCGACTAATCGCTACTTCTGGATTGCGGCCATCGCTCGGAAACGATGGCCGCTTTTTTCATCTCATCACCCAACGTATTTTGAAAGTCAGGTGTCACAATGGTGACAGTACAGCGATTGGCAATCGTGTTCGGATTGATCGGCCCGTTCTTTTCCGTCGGTTGCGGTGGAGATCGAAGTGGTGAGTTTGCCACGATTTCGGGGGTCGTGACTCAAGGTGGAACCCCAGTGGATGGAGCGAAGTTGACGTTCCACGCCACAGTGGAAACCAAAGGCCAGCGCGACGCCTATTCGGCAATCACCGATAGTAGTGGGAAGTACCTCCTGCTGACGATGGGCAAAGACCCCGGCATCCCGCCCGGAATGTACAAGGTCACCATCACGAAGCAGGGGTTCAAAGATAACAAACCCGCTGGTACCGAAATGGACGCCGGGCAGATGGATGCTCAACTCTCCGCGAGTGTGGGCATGGCGAAAAACAGTTTGCCGAAAGAGTACGAGTTGCCCGCGTCCACAAAACTTTCAACGACGCTGAACGTGGGCAAGAACGAGAAAGTGAATTTCGATTTGCCCAAATAACCGACAGCGACCATTGGAGGCCGCTGAATATCGGTATCCCGCTTGTTACCCAGGATGACTCTAGGATGATCGCAAGTTGCGGTCTTAGGGTCATCCTGGTTTTGGTACGTGCTGAAATGACCTGGGTGTCTCTGCGCTCAACCCCACACGCAACAAGTTAAGCGTTTTCAATCAAGAAATGACCCTAGTTGATCCTAGACCCATCAACCTGCCCTGGACATCATCCCTGCGTTTGGGTTCCACTAGTGGCATGAATCCCACCCCCCTTCCTGATGACGCGCTGCAACGGAGTCGAGAGTTTGCGGCGAAGTTGGGGCAGGTGGAATGGCAACTGGAGGCGGAGCCGGAACTGGTTGCCGAACCCGAACCCGAACACCCGGCGAACCCATCGCCGCCACCAGTCCCAATTCAGCTTACTAAACTCTTCAACACGACCGTTATCGAAAGCGACGCGCCGCCGCCGCCGGAACGGATCTTGGAAGCGATGCTTTTCATCGGTGGGCCGCCGCTGACACCGGCTGCCGTCGAGAACGTGTTGCGAGGATTCACGGCGGAGAAGTTGCGGGAAATGGTCGAGACGTTGAACCGCATTTATCGAACGCAGAATCGCCCTTACAGCATCCTGCCCAAAGACAACGGCTACGTGCTAACGGTGAAGCCGAACTACCGGGGCGTGAAGGAAAAGCTGTTCGGCGGGCCGCGTGAAGCGCGGCTCAGTCAACCGGCGTTGGACGTGCTGAGTTTGATCGCCTACCGACAGCCAATTCTGAAGGCGGACATCAACGCGATGCGAGGCGTGGACTCTGGTGGCATCGTGCGCCAACTCGTGCGGCTCGGTTTAGTTGTTGTGGTGCGCCGCGCGGAAGCGGAGACGCAAGCCGTTTGTTATGGCACCACGTCCCGATTCTTGGACCTCTTCAAGCTGACCAGTCTCGACGACTTACCCCGCCTCGGCGATCCGCAACTTGTTACGGTTTGACCGGGTGTTGCGCCGCCGCACCAGCGGTGGTCGCGTTGGGATTGATGTTGGCTTTACCGGCATCGGCTAGGTCGTTGTTGCGGAGGCCCCGGATCACGAGCAACCGTTGCCGCACGCGGTCCGGCGTCGAGTGAATGAAAAACGCCTGCCCGAGTTTTTCAACCGGGTCTTCGGTCGCACCCAGGATGAGGTAGTCACTCGTCCCGATGGTCACGTCACAGGTTAACGTCGAGTAGGTTTCGAGCGGCTTGCGGTCGGAGCGGGTAAAGGTGCTGTTGTCCGCAGTGGGGTTCAGGTAAAGCTGCTTGTCGCCGTGTTGGACTTGCCATGCCAGCACCATCCGCACGCGGTTCCCTTCGACGGGATAGGCGGTGACACTTAAGCCACACTCCACCGCGAAAAATTCGACGGGCACAGGGTCCGCCGTGAGGTCGCGCAGAACGCGAAACGTGCTGCGGTCGATCGGCCCGTTCACGGGGATGATCTTCGACTTACCGGAGACCATGCTGCGGTCAATCGGGTTAATGGTGGCCTGTTCGGAGTTCACCAGCCGGTCGAATTCCGTCGGGATGATTCCGGAGAACACACCCACCCGCAAGCCGTTTTGCGCGAGCAATGTCGAGAGTTCGTGTGGCAACGGCCGCCCCGCCGTCGCCCAGAGTTGCTTGTTGAGGTAAGCGTCGCCGACGGGTTGGTCAATCAGCACACTCCGCACCACAAAACCGTCCGTGTTGCCGCGCATCCGGTCCCACAAGCCGGCCGGCCGAATGTCACTGACACGCGGCAAGCACCCGGCAACAGTTGCGATCAACACGACAACGCCCACCCACCACACCCGGCGCATGGCAATCACCCCACCAATCCAAAACAAGTTGAGAGCATGGGGAAATACCGTGATGAGTGTGGGGTGTCAACCGGAGTGAGAAATTCAAGCGCGATCAAGCAGACTCATTCCTTGGTCCACTATACAAGCATCAAAAGTCGATTACTACGACCGGCGGTGATGTTGACCTTAAAATCGGCCCACAGCGTGAAATCAAGGAACGGCGGATCAGAGAATCTAACTGCCCCAAAAAATCAGCCTTCAGAATTTAATCATCGACGGCGCCGTGTCGCGCTGGTAGGATCGAACTGAGTTGCCCGAATACCCTCTCCTCCTGATGAAAGTGGAATCCATGCGTAGCCTGGTACTGTTCCTTGCAATGGTTGTGACCGCAACCGTAACCGAACCTGTCGTCGGCCAAGACAAGAAAGCCCCGCCGAAGGAAGCACCCGTTATTAAACCACGCGAAGGCAAGTCCGAAACGATCGCGCTGTTCGACAGCAAAACCTTGAAAGGCTGGGAAGGATATTCCGACCTGTGGTCCGTCAAAGATGGCGTGATCGTGGCGAAGAACACGAAGCCACTGACGTTCAGCACGTACTTGAACACCAAAGACAATTACAGCGATTTCCGCCTGACGTTCGCTGCCAAGTTGGTCGAATCTGAGATGCACTCCGGGGTGTCGTTCTGGGGTACTGTGAAGCCGGACGTGAGCAAAGACCCCGAAAAAGACCGCACCAAACACACCTACGCCGGGCACCTCGTGATGTTCCCGTCAGGCTGGGGCATGTACGATCTCTTCGGGCGAAACGGCTTACCCGTTAACGGCGCACCGGCCAAAAAAGTCGGCAAACAGCACGATTGGAACGACATCGAAATTCTCGCTCAAGGCAACCGCGTTCGCGTGGCCGTGAACGGAACCGCGGTTGTCGATTGGCGCGATCCGGAACCCGATCGCGTCAAAGCCGGTCCAATCGGGTTGCAACTGCATTCCAACAGCGTGCCTCAAGAAATCCACTTCAAAGGGTTGGCTCTCGAAACCTTCCCGAAGGAAGACAAGTTGCTCAGCGTGAAGTAGTTTGCGATCGGGAGTTCGTGGGAAGCATTCCACGAACCCCCATTTGATTTGTCCAATCCAAACTTAATCCATCCGCACTTTGGCACCGAAATCCCGTTTCACATTGCTGATGAAGTATGTAGCACATGCTGCATCAATCAAGTCCGGACTGAAGTTGATGCGCTCCATGTTATACTTGGCAATTGACATCATCTGGTCGAGCAAGTCACGCGGTTGGCACATTCGGTACGGTCGGTTGTGGGGCAGATACCATTTGTTGATGAGATAATCAATTCCGCTCGGATCGAAATCAACACGCCGGCCTTTACACACTAGCTCCCAGATTTTGCGATATTGCGCCTCGCTGGGATCCCGAATCTCAATTTTGAACTTGATTCGGCGCAAGAACGCTTCGTCCGCGAGTTGTGTCGGGTCCAGGTTGGTGGAAAAGATCAGGATTTCGTCGAACGGAACCTCGATTTTCGTTCCCGTGGTGGTGGTGAGGTAGTCGTACTTCTTCTCTAACGGCACAATCCAGCGGTTTAACAAATCCATCGCGCGAACTTGCTGCCGTCCGAAGTCGTCGATCATGAAGATGCCGCCGTTCGACTTCATCTGAAGGGGCGCTTCATAAAACTTGCCAATGGGATTGTATTTCAAATCTAACATCGGCATCACTAACTCACCACCTACAACAATCGTGGGCCGCTTAATGTTGATAAATCGTCGATCGAACTGCCCGGACTTTTTAAGTAATCCCTCATAGTCATCCAGTGAGGACTCTTCTTTCAACGCGGTATGTTGAATGGGATCATACAACTTGATGATTTGTCCGTTGGCTTCAATCGCGTGAGGGATGTAGATATGGTCCCCCAACAGCCGAGTAATTCGCTCCGCAACGCTGGTTTTGCCGTTGCCGGGGTAGCCAAAGAAAAAGATACTGGATGCGGAGTTGATCGCCGGGCCAATCTCGTTGAATACATCTTCCGTTATGACAAGGTCGGCGAACGCGCGCTGAATACTCCGCCGGGTGACGACAATTTTCTTCACAGTTTGTGCGAGTACGGATTCAACATAATCGGCAAACGGCACAGGCAACGGGCCGATGTAATTGGTCTTATCCAGTGCTTCTTGAAGCGCGGCGGTTCCTTTGGGCGGCTTGATTTCGTACACGAACGACGCATCACCGCTCGACCCCTTTTGCCCGATAATGTCCATGAGTGTCTGTTTCCGCATCATTTGCAGTACAGGACTCAGAACCGAAAACGGGATGCACAGGTGGTTGGCAATGTCACCGCCCGTGAGTTGGCCGCGGGTGAAAATCGTCCGCAAAATCATGTCGAAAATGAACGGAATGCCCACGCCCAGTTCGTCGGCGTTCGACGGAACCCGTGGCAGATAAGCGTTCGCGGAACTCGGGTTCCCTTCGTCGTCGGTCGGGGGCGGGTCACCGAGTAATGTGACACCTTCTAAGCTGCCGTACCGTTGCGCATCGGCCAGTAGCACATCGTAATGCAATTTATGCAAGCGAAGGTGGTCAATCGCTTCGGGGTCATTTTCCGCTTCCGCTTTCGCAAGACAATCCATCACCGCAGGGGCCACAACATATTTCACACCATCAATATACATGTGGTGCAAATACTCGCCCGGCCGGACGTAACAGTCCGGGGTATGATCGGGCATGGCCAGCATCTGCTGATAAAATTCCGGCGCTATAATCACCCGCATCGGCACACTCCCTCAACTGAGACTTGTTCTCCAGCCTCAGCGCAAGCATAGAACACGAGACGTGCGCGTGGCGGGACAGAAAACCTCTGATTCCGGATTAAGCCGTTGCTGGTTAGCCCGACACAGCAGATTTGTACTACCCACCTCGGTCTACCGCGAAGCGGTTGCAGACAATAGCCCAGGGTCGCGGCGCTTCGTCGCGCACCCTGGGTCGCACCGGAAACGAACCCTACCCCGCAGGGGTTGCATCATTCACCACGAACAACGATGGAACCCCTCCGGG
>JAYSXU010000531.1:0-1295 GCA_043716965.1 Fimbriiglobus sp. | reverse complement strand
GTCCCCGCTTGATCTCCCGACGTGGCCGTTTGGCACGTCGGACGTGACTTCGTGGCAAGCCTTCCTAGTTGGCGGGTTGCTCGTGATCGCGGCAGCGGGGAAGTCGGCGTTGGTGCCCTTCAGCGGTTGGCTCCCCCGTGCGATGGAAGGGCCGACACCGTCCAGCGCCGTGTTTTACGGCGCTTTGTCCGTGCATTTGGGCGCGTTCATGCTCCTGCGGATTAGTCCGCTACTGGATGCCTCCCCGGTGCTTTCCGGGTTGGTACTGGTGCTGGGCCTGACGACAGCGGTGTTCGCCGCACTCGTGGCCCGCGTGCAATCGGACATCAAATCGGCCCTGTCCTTTGCCTCGCTCACCCAAGTCGGGTTGATCGTCGCCGAGATTGGCTTGGGCTGGCGGTACCTGCCGCTAGTACATCTGCTGGGACACGCCTGTTTGCGAACGCTGCAATTCGTTCGCGCCCCGACGTTTCTGCAAGACCGCAAGAACTTGGAAAACGCGATCGGCAGCAACCTGAACAACACGCAGAATAGCGACTCGCTGTTCTTCCGCTGGCTCCACCGTTTCGCCGTCGAACGCGGCTACTTGGACGCCATCTTGCAAGACTACGTGGCGAAGCCATTTCTCGCCTTGTTTCAATGGTGTGACCGAATGGAACACCGACTGACGGACGCGATCTCCGGTACCATACCCGCCCCACAAAAATCGGATCCGGCTAGCGTCGCCCCCGAATCCTCTGAGAAAGTGAAGCAAACGGTATGAACTGGCTTCAACTCCCGTGGACCGAGGTTGCGATTTTTACGCCAATCCTCGGTGGCTTGATCGTCACGCTGATTCCCAACATCGAACTGGCCGGGAAGTGGACGTTCAGTGTCACCCTCTTGACACTGGTGGCGACGCTGATGGCGCTGGTCGCGGTTCACAACACTGTTCCCGATACTGGTCTCGATTTGTGCGGAAACTGGTTCGGTCGGTGTATCTTTCGACTCGACACGTTCAGCGCCCCGTTGCTGCCGATGGTGGCGATCCTGCACGTGTTAACCGTGTTAGCGACATCCCAGGTGAAGCGGAACCGCATGTCGTTCGCGGGTCACTTGTTCGGGGAAGGTCTGAGGTTGGCCGTTTTCGCGTGCATCGACCCCTGGCCCTTGATCGCGTTGCTTACGCTTTCCGTTTTTCCGCCTTACTTCGAGCTGGTCAGCCGGGGCAAGCCGACGCGGATATTCGTGTTCCACATGGGGACATTCATCGCGTTACTCATTTTGGGCTGGCTCGGCGTGGAAGCCGGGTTGAC
>JAYSXU010000054.1:0-2155 GCA_043716965.1 Fimbriiglobus sp. | reverse complement strand
CCAAAAGACATTTTTTCATAGATTTCTCGGTGTCTCTGTGCCTCTGTGGTGAACATTGCTTTTCATGACACTTGTGATTCGCTTAATCACCATCGTCGCATAACAACCGCGTGGCAACTCGAACGTCAGTTGCAATTTCCGCCGCTCCCGGTTCAGGTCGTCGTCACCTGCTGCTGTGGACAGTCCTTCCGGACGCAAGCACGCAATCCGGTCACCCTTGGAGAAAAACGGTTTCTCCAAGCCGGGGACTTTTAACAGCGGCAGCGTCAACCCTTCGTCTGCCAACACCGCATCAATTACTGTTGATGATTCTTTCAACCGCGCCGATGGCAACGGCATTGTCAACGCGTACCACTGTTTCAACAGTTCGTCGTTACCGATCAACGGGACAGCAAAGTCACCGACACTCAGGCGAATCGTCCCGAGGTTCTGACGGGGGAATTGGTCACGAAGCCAGCGGTCCAGCATCTTGTTCCAAAGGTAGCTTTGATACGCCGCCAGATAGAGTCCACCCAGTTCAGGCTTCAGGCGTGCCACGGCACCGGCAAAATCGTGCGGATTTGTAGCAAGGAAATTGGTGAGCGGACGTGCATCACTATGCCCAAGTTTTAATGTACACTGTGACCAGTCGCCCCAATACGTGCGCAGTGTGGCCTTCTCCCGTTTCGCCTCGGCACGGTCATGTTCGTAGGGTGCGGTCAGTGCCAATCGCAGGGCCTGTTCAAACCGCCCGAACACCATTTCCCGACCGATGAAGTCGCCGTCGCTCACGGACCCGAAGCGTTGGTCATCAAAGTAATTGGGCACGCCAACATGAGGGATTTCGTTGATTGCTTTGAGTGCCGCAAGTTCGTCTTGTGCGGTGAGATGCCGTACCGTGATCGTGAACCGATTGGCACGGATGTGTGCGGACGAAAAGGGTTCTTCAACTTGTCCCAAATAGGTGACGTGGATTTTCTCGTGTGTCAAATTCCGTGATGGGCCACGATAGATTGTGAGGAACTGCGTTGTGTCCGCGTGGCGATCTTTCAACCCGGCAAATGCCAACCGCCGCATGTCGATTTTCCAACGCCGTCGAACCACGGCCAGTGCATCGGGTGTTGTCCAACCGATTTTATCGAGACGGTAAAGTGCGAAATCGCCGGTTTTGCTTGCCACAACGTCTGTCAGTTCTTCAACCCGAAAGTCTTCGGGGCGTTGTTTCACTTTCATCGCGGTATTTAACGGCTGATCGGGAGAAGTGTCGAGGATGTGTCGAACAAGGCACTACAAAAAAGGTGAGACCGAGAGTGATGAACCAAAAGCTGTCGCCCACTCAGCTTACGATTCAATTCACTCCCGATCTCATCGGGTAACAAGTTCTTCACTTGTCACACTTACACCTTAACCCAATCGACAGGCATGTCAAGCGTTCCGACCCCGTTTTGGGTAGATTTATGAAAAATTACTGAGATACCGAAACAGCGGGTATCAGAAGGTTCTCCGAAACGGGTTGCCGCCAACCCTGTCGTAGGAAGTTCCAATCGGGTTCGTTCGGCCCTAACGTGCCGGGGTCGATACCACGTGGCGTGGGTTCTTGTTTATCCCGCAACGGTAGGTGCAGCAGACCGTCAATGGTTTCCAATTTCACACGACTCGCAGATTGTGTCATCAGTTGGGCAATCGCCTGCACCGTGCCAGGATGGGTAGGCGCGGAGTAGTGGCCAGTCGGTAACTGGACAGTGTGGTTCGTAATCAGACCAGGTGCCGCCGTCCAGTTGTGAGACCGGATCGCCACCGTTTGAATCGGCAATGTCTCCGCGATGTTCCCACCGACGGCAATGGGGTCCAAGAAGATGACCGCGTCAATCATTACGCCATCACGCACCGCATCACAGGCCAGAACTAGCGTGCGTTCCGCCGCGGTTCCGTAGCCGAGTAGCAGGATTCGGGCTTGGGGTTCGTCCCGTTGCAATCGGCGGATTTCCCGATGGAACCAGTTCCGATCTTCTTGTTGCGCGTAATAGACTTTGGCGTACCCGGCATGACAAAGCTTGTCACGCAGGGTCAACATGCCGCCAAGTTCGAGGCTGTCCGACCCGTTCATCATGAACAGATAAACTTGTTGCCGAATCGGCGTCGGGTACTGGTTCACATCGCAGCTGTGCAACGATTC
>JAYSXU010000530.1:0-11757 GCA_043716965.1 Fimbriiglobus sp. | reverse complement strand
CACCTGGCACTGGATTCCGCAGGTCGTCGTCGGCCTCGGCCTGCTCGCCTACGGCGGCATTCCCTATGTGCTGTGGGGCACGTTCTTCCGCACCACCTGTGGACTTCGACGTGAACCCCGTCCGCACCGGCGGCCACGCTGGCTCTGCACATGCTGGGGATTAAGTCGGGGCGACCCGTCGCATGGCTGGGGTCCACGATAATCGGCAGGTGCGATTGGCCTTTCACGTTCGGAACGGCGGACAGGTCGAGCATGTTCCGGGTGCTGTCCTCGAAACTGCGCACGCCGCGTTCGCACAGAACCACGTTCATGTTGCCTTCGGCGAGGATGTACTCGGCGGACATGAGCAGGTCTTTCACGGTGGCGCTCATGCCGCGTTTCAGTAGCACCGGCACCCGCGTCCGCCCGCATTCCTTCAGCAGGTCGAAGTTCTGCATGTTGCGGGCGCCGAGTTGCAGCATGTCCGTGTACTTGCAGACGAGTTCAACTTGTCGCGGGTCCATTACTTCCGTGACGACCGGCATGTCATACTTTTGGCCGACCTCTTGCAGAATCTTGAGTCCGTCTTCGCCCATGCCTTGGAAGGCATACGGACTGGTACGCGGTTTGAACGCACCGCCACGCAGGATGTTCGCGCCACCCGCTTTGACGTACTTCGCCACGATGTCCATGACCTCGTAGCTTTCGACCGCACACGGCCCCGCAATCATGGCCAAGCTACCGCCACCGATGGCAACCTTGCCCACGTAAACGATGCTGTCGGCTTTGCTGAATTCGCGGCTAGCAAGTTTGAACGGCTTCAGGATGGCATGGACCTGTTCCACGCCCGGAATCGCCGAGAAGTTGTCCGCTTGCGGTTTACGCTCATCCCCGATCACGCCAATAATGGTCCGGCTTTCCCCACGGCTGACGTGCGGCGTAAACCCGAGTTCTTTGACCCGCTCAACGATGTGTTCAATCTGTTCGAGGGTAGCTTCCGGTCGAATCACGAGAATCATAGCAACGCAGTCCTTCACACCGTCGGAGTGGTTAATGGCTCGTGGTCAGTATATGACCGCGTGAACTTCCACGACATGCCACAAGTAACAGAAAATACACCGCTTACATCAGTAGACACTTTCATTTCGTTCGACGGGTCGGGTAGAATGCAACAAACACGGAGAAACCGGATGCCGAACTTCCAAGTTAGCCCGCACTTGGTGCTGTTCTTCGCCTGCGAAGATGCGTCCATCGACAAACCTCCGGACACAGCGGATTTGCAATTTGGCTGGTGGGATATTCACAAACCGCTGTATCATGTATACATGCCACCCGGAATACGGAAAGGCTTTGGTACGCCGGAGTTGTGCCTGTATTATCAGTTGTCCGGCGGGACGGGCGATTACAATTGCATGGTCGAGATGCACCAACTCGACTTGGCTATACCGAAAAAGAACAAGCTCTGGTACTGGACCAAACCGTTCGCAGTGCATTGCCCCGACCAGTTGGCAGTTATTGAAGATGTCGTGGTACTCAAGCGGGTTCCGTTTCCGACACCGGGGCTGTATCAGTTTCGCATGAAGGAAGGCGGACGAGTGTTGTCGGGTGGTGAATGCTACCTCAGAGTTTTTGCAGGAGAATCACAGTGAACGACGAGAACATCGCTTGGGGGAAGTTCGAGACGCGGTCGATCGTCCGCCCGAAAATTCCATTGAAGTCGGATTACGCCCCTGAGATCGAAAGTGAACTCGAAAGTTACACCTGGGGGCCGCTCGAAACCCGGAGCATTGTCCGCCCCCCGATCCACCTCTACATGCACCGCGTGCAGCCGTACTTGAAGATGACGCTCGGTTTCCGCGATGATGTGGAACTGACCTACGATGCCGCGACGCAAATCGGTGCGAAACTAATTGCGGCGGTGATCGAAGCAGCACCCGAGTTGCGTCTGCAATACTCGACGGGCCATTCCAAAGTCGAAGACGGTCGGCTTATCGCCGCCCTCATTCCGCAGAATCCCTGCGAGAACATTGAAGAGTTGCTGCACGAGTTTGTCGACCAACTTCGAGATCGCGTTACACTCGTACATGACGGATCCGGACAGCCGATTTTCGCGGTTGACTACATCCCGGTGGGATCATGGAATTGATGACTTGAAGTGCAATAGAGTGCGGTGTTGAATCGCGTTCAATCGAACCCCCGGTCGCAACGATCGAAGTCGCTGTTCACCACTCTCCACTGTATTTACTTCACCGATCGACAGCAAATACGCGATCAC
Organism: Fimbriiglobus sp.; assembly: GCA_043716965.1. Taxonomy (GTDB): domain Bacteria; phylum Planctomycetota; class Planctomycetia; order Gemmatales; family Gemmataceae; genus Fimbriiglobus. The sequence goes on along the minus strand of JAYSXU010000530.1, from coordinate 9,503 downwards.
GACGCACGCACTCCGACCATGTCCTAACGCACAATGAATATACACTGGACCAGAAGTCACCATTGTGTTGATCCACGACACGGCTGAAACAAGTTGATGTTCGGTTGGGCACGTCCCATCAAGCACGGGCATCGACTTGTAACCTGCCAATTTTCTGTGTGGGCGTGATTCCGCAAATTCGGCAGCAAGGTCGATTACACTAGTCCAATCCACTGCCGAGCATTCACTTGCTGAGAGTCGCCGCCCGAAAAACAGGTTTGGCAGGACTTGTGTATGAGACGGCTCACACGACACCAATCTGTACAAGCTGAAGATCATAATGTTGAGCAGAAAGTACGGCCCAAATAGCACCCAAGCCCCAATTGATAGATACCCTGAGGCTCGCTTCATCAGCAATCCCGGCCAAGAAGCAAAGTAGGCCAACGCGAGCAAAAGGAATGAAAATGCAGCGTAAAGGATCAAGACAGTCAACCAGACGATAACATCCCAGGTCAGCATTGCCAACACGGTACAGCCGATCGACAACGACAAAAATGTCAGGCCGTACCTCATCGTATGGCCTTTATTCGTCCATTGCCTTGGCCGTCGGGAAGGAGCCGAGGACTTGGACGCTTTCGCAGATTTCTTCCAGTGACTTGATGGCTTTCTTCACCTTCGCATCTTCGGCGTGGCCGTCGAAATCGACGAAGAAGATGTACTCGCCCTTGGCTTCCATGTACGGGAAGGACTCGACCCACGTGAGGTTGATTTTGTTGGCTTTGAAAATGGACAGGGCGTCCACCAACGCGCCGGGTGTGTGTGACACTTGTAACATCATCGCGGTCTTGTCGTTGCCGGTTCTGGTCGAGTCGTGTTGGGCGATCACTGCGAATCGGGTTTCGTTTTGCGTATGGTCTTCAATGTTCGGGAATAGCACCCGCAACCCGTAACGGACGGCAGCTTGGCGACTGGCGACGGCGGCGGCGTTGGGGTCGGTTTTGACCAGTTGGGCGGCATCGGCGGTGCTGGAGACTTCGTGGAGCGTGGCGTGCGGCAAGTTCTTGCCCAGCCAGTGGCGGCATTGCGACAGCGCTTGGGCTTTGCTGTACACCCGGCGAACGTCCATTTGCTCCGCGTTGGACAGCAAATTGTGGTGAACCCGCAGCCGCACCTCGGAGCAAATCTTGATGTTCGGCATTCGCACGAAGCAATCCAGCGTGTCCGCAATCCGGCCGTCCGTCGAGTTTTCCAGCGGGACGAGGCCGTAATCGACGTGTTTGCGGCTGACTTCTTCAAACACGGCGGGGATCGAACCGACCCGGACGAATTCAACCGCTTCCCCGAATCGTTCGAGCGACGCCAGATGGCTATAGCTGTATTCTGGCCCGAGGAAGGCCACCCGTTGGACCCGTTGCAACGCCCGGCAACCGCTAATTAACTCGCGGAAAATCGCCTTGAGCGTCACTTCCCCGAGTGGGCCTTTGCTACTAGTTAGAATGTTGTGTAGCACTTCTTCTTCACGGGACGCGCTAAAGATTTCACCGCCCGTTTCGGACTTCACCTTGCCGATTTGGGCCGCGACCGACGCACGCTTGCTGAGCTTCTCCAGAATCTCCAGGTCAAGCTTGTCGATCTGGACGCGCAAGGCTTTGAGATTTGCGGAGTTGTCGGAGCCGGTGTCGTTCTTGCGGGTCATGGAACCGTCACGAATGCGGGGTGAGCGAGAGGCATTTTCACAGAAATAGTATGGCTAGCATGGAGTAGCGTCAACGAAGTGTTCCAACAAGATCGTGATAAACTGGCAAGAATTTACAGATTATGCAGGTCTGTGGCCATTGGCGATCGAATAACTTGGCTGGGAGTCAGAATGCCGGAATGGCAGACCAGCCAATTCGGACCGGAATCGTCCGCAAGAAACTGTCTCAAACCCATTGTGGATTAGCCACTTTGTGACAATTTCGCACTGAAAACACATCATGGCACACAGGTTGCTTGAAAGTTGATACGAACTGTTTGGAACGCATCGGGTTTCCGCAACGGGTACTCCAAGAACAAACCAGACCCCAACAGTGCGCCCGACTCGTTGACAATTGCCTAAAATGACCTGAGCGATTTCACACAAATCACCAATATCTGGAGACTGACACATGGCTGAAGAAAAGATCATCGGGATCGACCTGGGCACGACCAACTCCGTCGTGGCCGTGATGGAAGGTAGCGAAGTGAAGGTGATCGCCAACCAAGAAGGCAACCGCATTACGCCTAGCGTGGTGGCGTTTGCTAAGGACGGCAACCGGCTCGTCGGTGACCCGGCGAAACGTCAGGCGATCACCAACCCGACGAAGACGATTTACTCGATCAAGCGGTTTATGGGCCGGAAACACAACGAAGTTGAGTCCGAGGAAAAGCTCGTCCCCTACAAGATCGTGGGCGGCGCGACTGATCTCGTGAAAGTTGACATCGACGGCAAGGCGTACACCCCACCTGAAATCTCGGCGATGGTGCTTCGCAAGCTGAAGGAAGCCGCCGAAGCTTACCTCGGGCATACCGTTCGCAAGGCGGTCATCACCGTGCCGGCGTATTTCAACGACGCCCAGCGGCAAGCGACCATCGACGCGGCAGCCGTGGCTGGGTTCGACATCGAGTGGGAAATTGAAGACCCCAAGACGCAGAAGAAGACCAAGCAGCGAATGCGGATCATCAACGAGCCGACAGCCGCAGCATTGGCTTATGCGATGGACAAGAAGAAGGACCAAAAGATCGCCGTGTTCGACTTGGGTGGCGGCACGTTCGACATATCGGTTCTGGAAGTCGGCGAAGACGGCGTGTTCCAAGTGAAGTCCACGAACGGTGACACGCACCTCGGGGGTGACGACTTCGACCAAGTGGTCATCGACTTCATCGCCGAAGAGTTCCGCAAGGACAACAACGTCGATCTGCGGAAAGACCCGATGGCGATGCAACGGTTGAAGGAAGCCGCAGAGCGCGCCAAGAAGGATCTGTCGCAGCAAGCGAACACTGATGTCAACCTGCCATTCATCACGGCCATCGACGGCGTGCCGAAGCACTTGATGCTGTCGATCAGCCGGACCCAGTTCGAGCGGATGGTCGATCACCTGATCGAGAAGTGCAAGAAGCCCGTCCTGACGGCGTTGACCGATGCCGGGTTGAAGACCTCGCAAATCGACGAAGTCGTGATGGTCGGCGGGATGACGCGAATGCCTCGGGTGCAGCAGCTCGTGAAAGAAATCTTCGGCAAGGAAGGGCACCGTGGGGTGAACCCGGACGAAGTGGTCGCCATCGGCGCCGCGATCCAAGGCGCTCAACTACTGTTGGGTTCCAAGTCCGAACTGTTGTTGCTCGATGTCACCCCGTTGTCACTCGGGATTGAAACCTTGGGCGGTGTGATGACCGTGTTGATTGCCAAAAACACGACCATTCCGAAGAAGACGAGCCAAGTCTTCACCACCGCCAGCGACAGCCAGCCGTCCGTGGAAGTGCAAGTCTTCCAAGGCGAGCGGCCAATGGCCCAGGACAACAAGAAGATCGGTCAGTTCCACCTGGACGGTTTGCCGCCTGCCGCACGGGGTGTGCCGCAAATTGAAGTGTCGTTCGACATCGACGCGAACGGCATCATCAACGTCTCCGCCAAAGACCTCGGCACGGGCAAGGAAGTGACTCGGCGGATCGAACAGCCGAGCGCGATGAGCAAGGAAGAAATCGACAAGATGAAGCGCGACGCGGAAATCCACGCCGACGACGACAAGAAGAAGCGCGACCTCGCCGACGCCAAAGTCGAAGCCGAGAACAAGATTTTCAGCCTCGAAAAGCTCCTCAAGGAGAACGGCGAGAAGGTCAGCGAAGCGGACAAGGCCGGGCTGGTCCGCGCGATGGACAAGGTCAAGTCCGTTAAAGACGGCAGCGACCTCGCCGCCATCAAAACCGCCGTCGGCGAAATGGACACCGCCAGTCAAGCAATGGCCCAGCACCTGTACAGCCAACCCGGTCCGCAGACGCCCGGCGCCACAACGCCAAGCAGCGCCGAGGAAAAGAAGGGCGGCGATGACGTGATCGACGCCGAGTACGAAGTGAAAAAGTAACCGCAACATTGATAACCGACCGAAAGCCCACGGATCATAATCCGTGGGCTTTATTCATTTCCGTATTTTGCAAACAGCCCCCCATCGGCTACGTTGAATAGACCGAGTCCATTCCTCGCAGGGGAAAACGATGCGTGATTCGATGAAACTCAATGATGACGAACTTTTGGTTTTAGACGACGAACCAACACTTCTGGAATTGGTGCCGCCCGAACCGACGTTCTGGAAGAAGTATTCGGACCACCTCGAAATGCCGCTTTCGTTCATGATTTCGACGTTGCTGATGACCACAATGTTCGGCTTGCTCGTGCTGTTCATGGTGTTGATGCTTAGCTCCGGCCCGGACAAAAAGCCGGTGCCGATGAGCCTCGTGGATGGTGGCCAAGATGATGCCGGGGATGGTTCGCAAGGTGGCGGTAGTGGCTCGCCGGAAATCGCTACATCGACGGTGCCCACCGATCAGAAACAAGACGTGACCGTTGCGAAGCCCCAGGATTTGCCGGCGGTGAGCGATGACTTGCGGAAAGAAATTGAAGCCGCCGACCCGACGGCCATCGACATTGCCATCGCGCCCGAGAACGCAAAATCTTACGACACGCTCAACAAAGACCTGCGGAACAAAATCCTCGGCATGGCGCAAGGGAATAACCCCGGCCCTGGTAAAGGCGACGGTGCCCCCGGAGCCGGTCCAGGCGGCGTCGGGTCGAGCAGTACCCGCGCCCGTTCACTGCGCTGGGTGATGCGGTTCAAGACTGACGGTGGGCGGGATTATCTCGACCAAATGAAAGCACTCGGGGCCATCGTGTTGGTTGCGGTGCCGCCCGAGAAAAAGCAGATGTACATTTTCCGCGACCTCTCGAACCCGAAACCCGGAACTTTGGCGACGGATTCTGAGTTGATCCAATTCGCCCAACAAATTCAGTTCTGCGACCCCAAGCGGGAGTCCGCTGTCAGCGTGGGGCAAGCACTGGGTTTGAACTTTACGCCGACCGAGTTTTGGGCGGTGTTCCCGAAGGGGATTGAGGAAGAACTCGCCGATCTCGAAAAGAAGTACCGCAACCGCCGCCCGGATGATATCGAACAAACCGTGTACCAAGTCTCGGTCATCGGCGGTCGCCACCGGCTGGTTGTCTCTGAACAAACCGAACGCCCACGACGCCGGTAATGACACTGAAAGCCGACGAATCAGTATTCGTAGGCTTTGTTCTCGCATCAGTTTTTCCCCTTCGGCCAGTAGATTCTTCGCGCTTCGGCGCCGCGAGTGGCTTCGATCACTTTCATGACTTGCCCCCATTGCACGCCTTTGCCCACGTCGATCAGCGCTTCGGCCTTGCCTTTGTTACGCACGAGGTCGGTCATCTCGCGTTCGAGGTCATCGGCGAGGATCACTTTGTTGTCGATGCGAAAGATCACGACTTCTCCGTCCATGCGAATGGTGACTTTGAAGATGCGGTCTTGGATGTCGCTCAGCTTCGGGATTTTCGCCTCGGTCTTTTGGTCATCGGGTTGCTCGGGTGGCAACTCGACACTGCGTGTCAGCGTGGTGTAGGTCGCGGTCAGGATGAAGAAAATGAGCAGCACCAGCGCCACATCAATGAGCGGGTTCATGTCGAGGTGGGAATCGTCCTCAGGTTCGTCTGGCGGTGGTTCGAGTTCGGCAATCGCTTCGGCGAGGACAGGGTGCTCTTCGATTGGCTGCCAACGGGTGTCAGTTGGCCCACGCACTTCATCCGTCGGTTCCCAATCGCCGTCACGCACCCCGTCCAGGACTTTTTGCGCAGTCGGCATCTCAACCGTGACCGGGGAACCTTCGTGTCGGACGCGCCACATGGTCATTTTTTTGCCTCGTTGACATCGGCAGAGTAGACGCGGATCAGGTTCTTGCGTTGCCGTTTATCGAGTTCTTTCGTCAACTCGCGGAACAGTTCAAACGGCAAATCCTTGTGGAACGCGATCCGCACTTCGGGGGGTTGTTGCACGCCCGCAAGCCGCGCGTCGATCCGCGTGAGGAGTTCCCCGAGTGTCGCCAAGTTGTTATCTTCGAGCGCGGTTTTGTCGCCGACCCGCAAGGTGTAAACCACGTCATCCGGACCGCGTTTGTCGATTTGCACCGTGAACGAATCCACTTCTTTCGTGAACTCTTCGGCGTACTTCGACTCGGGAATTTCGATCGGCGACAATGCCGTCACGACCGTGGTCATCATGAAGAAGACCAGCAGCACGAGGCTAATGTCGATCAGCGGAATCATGTCCACTTCGTCGTCGCTATCCTGGCGGCGCCGGCTTCGCGTCGGGACATCGAGTTCGACGGGTTGCATCTGCTCGCTGATGTCATCAGCCCGTTCCGTTTTGGGCTTGGTGAATTGGAACAGAAAGTCGCGGATGACGGGGTGGTCCCCGATCCGTTGCCAGGCGGTTTGGCTGCCTGCCGTCCGGACCCGGTCGTCCGTAGCAAGACGACCTTGCTCTGCCCACCCCGTCACGATGCTGAACGGCACGCTACGGTACACCTGATCCGCCGTCACAAACCACACGTCGTACTTTTCGGCTGCCTTTGCCACGGTGCTGACTCCCAAAGGGTGTAGCCAAGATTCTTCACCACGGAAAGCAAGGAAAGCACGGAAATAAATCATGATACTTAAGAACAGAGTGTGTCGTGACCTGCGATGATATTTGCTCAAGACGGGTTAAAACTATTCCTGTTCCTATTCCGTTACTTCCGTGTTTTCCGTGGTTAAATTCGTCGGATTCGTGTGATTCGTGGTTAGCGTTGGACCCGGTCGGTCACGGTAACCGCTGCGGCACGGGCTTCGGCGGTGCCGGGTTTGGTGTTTTGCACCAGCACGATTAGCTTCTGCGCGGAGGACTTCATCTTCGTTTCAAACCTGTGAATCCAGTCTTTGAACAGCACGTGGCAGAACACCAGTGGGATTGCCGTCATCAGCCCCATCGCGGTGGCGAACAAGGCCAGACCGATCGCCCCGGCTTGGGTCGTCATGCCGCGTGGGTCGCCGCCTTTGACTTCGGAGATTTTGTTGAAGGTGTCGATCATCGAAATCACGGTGCCCAGCAACCCGACCATCGTGGAGATCTTGGCAATCGCTAAAATCGGCGCGAGTAGGAAGTTCAGGCGTGGGATAATGTCGAGTTCGATCGCGCTGGCCATGCTCCGTCGCATCGCGGCAACGCCCTGTTCGGACGCTTCTAGCCCCGCAACAAACAATAACTGCGGGATCAGTCCTTTTTCCTGTTGGCAAAGCGCGATTGCGCCGCCGACGCCTTTGCGTTTCAAGGTCTCTTGCAAGTCCGGCCAAACCTCATCAAGGCGTGACTTCGCGGACAGATTAAGCAAAAATCGCCACGCCACCAGGGCGAAGGCGATGAAGGCAATCACGGTCATCGGCACCGCGAAAAACCAATCGTTGACGAAGAAGTTCTTCAGCGCGTTCATGCAGGGTCGCCCGGAAGGTGCGGAGGGGTGTCGGCCTAGATTGTTAGCATTACAGATGTGTAACAACTCAGCAAGCAGACCTGTTGGCAACAAACCCAAAGCAACGCCCACGAACGATCGTTGAAAAGCCCACGAACGATCGTTCGTGGGCGTTCGGTAGGTTATTTATTCTTCCTCGTCGCGTTGCTCACCGATGCGGGCTACGATGGCGGCTTGCACGCTGGCTGGGACGGGTTCGTAGTGGCTGAGTTCCATCGTGAACTCGCCTTGGCCCTGCGTCATGCCGCTGAGTTGGGCGGAGTATTTGGCGACTTCCGAAAGCGGTGCTTGGGCGAAGATCACCATGAGATCACCGGGAAGGGTGTCCTGGTTCACCACGTGGGCACGCTTGGTCGGCAAGTCGCCGAGGACGGCGCCGGTGTAGCGTCCGGGGACGGTCACTTCCAGCTTCACGATCGGTTCGAGCAACTGCGGTCGCGCGATCATGATCGCCTTCTTCATGGCGATCCGCGCCGCCGTCTTGAACGCCGCTTCGGACGAATCGACGGCGTGCTCCTTGCCGAAGTGAACTTCCACCGCGATGTCTTGCATCCGGAACCCGGCGAGCGCTCCTTTCTCCAGCACTTCGCGGCACCCCTTTTCCACCGCCGGGACGAACTGAATCGGGATGGACCCGCCGACAATGTGGTCGATGAACGCGAAGTTCATCGCCGGTTCGTAGGTCACGTTCCGCATCTTCTCGAACAGGGTCTTGTTGGCAAACTGCTCCTTCAGTTCCTTCTCGGTCGTGATGCTCCGATCGAGTGGATACACCCGCAAGTGAACTTCGGCGAACTGGCCGCGACCGCCCGATTGTTTCCGGTGGCGGTAGTCCGCCGCCCCGCTTTGCGTGACCGTTTCGTGGTAGGCGATCTTGGGTTCTTTCGTGATGACGTCCACGTCAAATCGGTGCTTCAAGCGTTCTTGCACGGATTCGAGGTGCAACTGACTCAGCCCGGAGATGACGAGTTCGTGCGTCTGGGCGTCGTGGGTCACTTTAATCGTCGGGTCTTCTTCGGCGATCTTGTGGAGGCCGTTCGCAATCTTCTGTTCGTCGCCCCGGTTCTTGGGTTCGATCGCCAAGCCGAACATCGGTGCCGGGAACTTCAAGGCCGGGAGCATCGGGGCGTCGGCGCGGAACGCGATCGTGTCGCCGATGTGCAAGCCATCGACCTTGGCGATGGCGACGATGTCGCCCGGAATGGCTTCGTGAACCGGCGTGTGGGTCTTGCCTTGCACGCTGAACAGGTGGCCAATCCGCATCGACTTGTGGGTGTTGATGTTCACAATCTGGTGGTTCGCAGTGAACTTGCCGCACATCACGCGGACGAAACTGAGGTGCCCTACGTAGCGGTCGTTCACGACTTTGAAGACTTGGCCAGGAACTCGGACGACTCCTTGCATTCCAACTGCTTGGCGCTGCCGTTCATCCCCATCATCATGCCGTTGAGCCGCCGCTGGGAGTAGCTGGGAGAAAGTCCGAACCGGCTGAGTGCGTCCAACAGTTCCTTAACGCCCTTGTCCTTCTTGGCGGACGTACAAAAGATCGGAATGAGTGTACCGGCAGCGAAGGCGGTGGGGATGGCGGCTTCCAGTTCCTCGGCGGAGACGTGGCCGTCGGTCAGGTATTTTTCGGTAAGCGCTTCGTCGGCTTCGATAACGGCGTCGATCAGTTGTTGCCGCACGCTGTTCGGGTCGAGCGGGCACCCCGGCGGAACGTGGGGCACTGGGTCGAGGGCGCACAACACGTCGCTGAAGTTTTCGCCGACGGCGTTCGGCACGTTGAACGGGATGCACCGCTTCCCGAACGTGTCTTGAATCTGCGTGACCAACGCCACGAAGTCGATCTTCTCCGTGTCGAGTTTGTTCACCACGATGACGCGACTGAGGCCCCGTTCACTGGCTTCGTGAAACATCCGCCGCGTGTTCACTTC
>JAYSXU010000529.1:0-3875 GCA_043716965.1 Fimbriiglobus sp. | reverse complement strand
TTAGGGAAGGAGAGCCTGTGATGAACACGACGACATCCAAATTGATTCTACTGGCTGCACTGCTGGTCGGAGGGTTCACCATCCCGACGGTGGCGTGTGCAAGCGAACCCGGTGTGTTGAAGATCGACGACAACGGCAGCGTCTTCACTGCTGACGGCATTAAGAAGGCGGAAGACAAGTTCAGTAGCACGTCGTTCAAGTCGCCGACGATTTTGAACGTCGTGACCTACGGAAAGATCCCGGACGGTCAACGCGCCGCGTTCGACAAGACCAAGGGCGATGACGTTGCCAAGAAACGCTTCTTCGGGGAGTGGGTCCGTGATCTGGCCACGTCGCACCGAACTCGTGGGATTTTCGTACTCATTAGTATGGAAGGCACCCACATCCGTGCGATCGACGATCGCCAAACGGATGCGAAGCGACACTTCGACGACGCCGACTTGCGGACACTTGAAAAGAAACTGATTGAAGGCTTCAAAGCCGGGTTCAAAGAATCGGACCCCGCGTTGAAGAAAGTCCAATTCGATGCTGCCCTCCTGGACGGCACGAGTTTTGTGATCGAGCAGTTGCAGAATACGTCAGCGGCAGGTTCAACCTCGACGAAAAAAGTCTCAACCAGTAACACGTCCGAAACGGGCGGGAGCAACATCATGAGCTATGTTTGCATCGGGATCGTGGCGTTGTTGGGCGTCTGGATCGTCATCGGCTTAGTCCGCATGATGACGGGTGGGGGCGGCGGCGGTGGGGGCGGCGGATACGGCGGGGGTGGTTACGGCGGCGGCGGCGGCGGAGGCGGGTTCATGTCGAGTATGCTCGGTGGCATGTTCGGGGCCGCAGCCGGGATGTACCTGTACGACAGCTTCGCCGGCGGTAGCCATTCCTCGAACGCGCAAGCTTCGGACAACAGTGGCAACAACACCGGCGACGGCGGAGCCGGAGATTATTCCGGCGGTGGCGACGGCGGGGGTGGCGATTTCGGCGGCGGGGACACCGGCGGTGGCGGTGGTGACTTCGGCGGCGGGAGCGACTTCGGCGGTGGCGGTGGGGACTTAGGTGGCGGTGGCGATTTCGGTGGTGGGGACTCGGGCGGCGGCGATTGGTAGTGACGGGTTCGCCGGTGTGATGGTACTATTTCGACCCTCCCCTGGCTTTGGGGGAGGGTTCTGTATTCACCGAGTGACAAGCGTGACGATGGCGACCGCCCTTTCCGCTCCCGCGCTGCGTGCCGTGCGATTGGTTCGCACGTTCGGCGATGGCGCGCAACAACGGGTCGCCTTACGCGAAGTCAGCTTCGATCTGTTTCCGGGACAACTGGCTCTGTTGATGGGGCCGTCCGGTAGTGGCAAGTCCACGTTACTCGCGGTCCTGTCCGGGTTGTTGAACCCCGACTCCGGGCAAGTTCTAGCCAAGGAAGGAAACGGCTACACGGATGTCTGGGCACTCTCGCAATCCGACCGCGAGCGGTTTCGGTTACGCTACACCGGGTTCATTTTTCAAGGCTACAATCTCTTCCCGGCGCTCACGGCAATTCAACAGTTGGAAATTGTTCTGAAGTGGGGCCAAGATGCGTCTTCTGCCGATGCCCGGCGACAAGCAGGTGACATGCTAGAACGCCTCGGCATGGGCAAGCTGATGTACAAGAAGCCGGCGCAACTTTCGGGCGGGGAAAAACAGCGGGTGGCCATCGGGCGTGCGCTGGTCAAGGGCTCGCAGTTTATTTTCGCGGACGAACCGACCTCGGCACTCGATTGGGAAAACGGGCGGCACGTGCTGGAACTGTTGCGTGATGCCGCTCACAGTCGTGGTGCGTCGATTTTTGTCGTCTCGCACGACCATCGCATGTTGCCGTATGTCGATGTGGCATACCATCTCGAAGACGGGCAGTTAGAAGAAATGTCCACCGACACGACCGGCCATGACGGCCATCATGGAACTAGGGGTGCCGAATGATTCGTCACGTGAAAGTCTTGCCGTGGGCGGTTGCAATCGGCCTGGTGTTGTTCACGCTTCTCGGTGCGAACCGGTTGTTGCAAACCGACGAAGGGTCCAAGGGCGCCGATGGACACGTCAAAGCAACAAAGTCGAATCACGCACCAACTAGCGGCGGGGTGACCGTGTTGGGCACGGTGTCGAGCGACCCTCCGGAGACCCCGGTTGGGCCGCCTGCGATTGCGGGGATGCTCACAGTCGATCGAATGCTCGTCACCGAAGGGCAGACCGTGAACGCGGGCGATCCCCTTGTTCAGTTTGATGACGTGTTGGTTCGGGAAAAAGTGAAGCAAGCCCAAGCCGAGTTGGACGCCGCCCGCGAAGACCTCGTGAAAGCGGAGACGCAAAAGAAGGTTCAGCCGATTCAAATCGAGGCTCTCGAACTTCTCGTCAAGACCGGGGAAGACAGTTTGAAAGACGGTAACGATCAACTCGCTACTGGCAAGGAGTTGTTTGACCGAACGCTGAATTTGGTGAACGCAATCGGGAGACTCTACACTGATGCGGAGAAAGCTCAACAACGCCGCGAAAACTTAGAGCTTCGTCGCGCCGAAACGATGCTCAAAGAGTTAACAGCCAAAATTGAAGGCGATCGCAAGAAGCTCAAAATGCTCCGGCTGGTGGATCCAGAAAGTGACGTTCGGGCGGCGGGTCAGAAGATCATCGGCCTGACGGCGAAAGTGGCGGAAGCGCAGAATGCCATCAATGCCTGTGTGTTGCGGGCGAAAACCGCCGGGGTCATCGAGCAGATTCACGCCGCACCGGGCATGACCTTCGGACCCTCGACACGCACACCCGTGTTGTGGCTGCTGCCCACCGGCAAACGAGTCGTGCGGGCCGAAGTCGAAACGGAGTTTGCGTATAAAATCGCGGAAAAAGAGGGGCGGAAGGTCACGATCTACGACGGCAGTAACTTCACGCTAGTCTACGAAGGCACGCTTCGACGCATTAGCACCGGGTACTTGCCGAAGCGATCGCAGGTGGATTCGCTGACGGTCAACCCGACTAAAGTATTGGAGTGTACCATCGAGGTGACCGACCCCACGCCGCCCGGCAAGCCACCGCTCCGAATCGGTCAACCTGTCCGGGTGAGCTTCCATTAACCGAAGATTCGTCCCGTGAATGCGACTGCGGACAATTCGTTGCGCTACTGCCATCGTCTCACCCGTCGGGCGAAATCGTCGTTCCCGCTTGCATTTCGCGTACTTCCCAAGCTCAAACGCAACGCCATGATCGCGCTGTACGCCTTCATGCGTGTCACGGATGATCTCGCCGATGAACCGGGTGAAGTCTCGGCGAAACGGCTCGCATTGCAACACTGGCGCCAACGCCTGGATGCGGCACTTCAGGGTGAATACTCGCACCGCTTGCACGCGGCATTGGTCCATACTGTTCATGCTTACGGTGTGCCAACGGGGTATCTGCACGACGTAATTGACGGCGTCGAGATGGACTTGGAACCCGTTCAATACGCAACCTTTGCGGACTTGTACCCGTACTGCTACCGCGTGGCATCCGCAGTGGGGTTGGCCTGTGTGCCAGTCTGGGGAACGCAGCCGGGCGTGAGTGCGGATCAGTATCGTGAACCCGCTGAGGCCGCCGGAATTGCGTTTCAATTGACGAACATCCTGCGCGACCTCGGGGAGGATCATGCCAAGGGGCGCGTCTACCTTCCGCAAGACGAACTCGCGCGGTTCAACACCCCACCAGACACTTGGCAAGACTCGGCGCACCGCAATGCGTTCCACACGATGATGCAATTTCAGGTGAATCGGGCACGCCAACACTACGACCGCAGCCGGGCGCTGATTCCGCTACTTTCCCCCGATGGCCGCCGCATTTTTCAACTGATGTCCAGTCTCTATCAACGGCTCTTGGACGAAATT
>JAYSXU010000528.1:0-3887 GCA_043716965.1 Fimbriiglobus sp. | reverse complement strand
GCGCACTTCTTTCAATGTCGCACGGTCCACGTGAACCCAGGCGAACTTCAAGCCCGGTAAGTAGCGGAAACACAACCCCGCGAACGTCACGTTCTCCGCGAATGTCACAACAGTGTAGACGATACCCAGTGGCATCAGACCCGATTGTGTGTTGACGACAACGACGATCCCCGCTGTGCGAATCAGCAGGAATATCACTCGCACTAGGCTCTTTTCAGGGTAACGTTCGAGGCCATCGAGAATCGACGGGAAGACACTCAGCGGCAAACTCATCGCCAGATTTGCCAGCATCAGCAGCATGAACGGCAACACGTCGCCGGTGCCACCGGCTTTGGCATCCAGGCGATCGGACATGGCGAACAAGACCGGCAGACCCAGGACCATCGCCGCACACCCGGCCAGGACGAACACGGCCAAGCACGACGACGCCAGCCGGTTTAACCCTTCACGATCCGCCGTGACGTGGTGTTTCGCCACGTAGCGGACCAAGCACGCGGCCACGCCCATGTCGAGTAACGTGAAGTACGCCAGCACCGATTCCACGACGCACCAAACGTCGTACCGGGCTTTGCCGAGTGAATCAATCAGGTACGGTGTGAGGAAAAAGCTGACCGCCAACGTGGCCGCGAACGCGAACCAATTCGTGGCCGCGCCGAGAAGAAATGACCGCCGGGGTGGAACGTCCATGTTCACCAAAAAGTTGCCTGGGGATCGATGCAAAACCGTTTCACCACAGAGGGCACGGAGAGCCACAGAGAAATCTAAAAATCATTCTTATGGATTTCTTTGTGGCTCTCCGTGCCCTCTGTGGTGAATATGCTGCTTTATTCGCTCGCGGCGGCTTTGCCGCGTTTCTTTGGCGTGGGTGCGGGGGCTTCGGGTAGGGCATCGGGGTCGGCGCCGTCTTTATCGACGGGGATCGGGGCGTCACTGGCAGCAGCAGCGTGTTTGGCGTGGACTTCGGCGATGATCTTGTCGCGCAGTTCGGGGTTCTCGCGGAGGTAGTTTTTCGCGTTGTCCTTACCCTGGCCGAGGCGTTGCTCCTTGTAACTGAAGAACGCGCCGGCTTTGGTCACGATTTCGTCTTCGACGGCCACTTTCAGCACGTCTTCTTCCAGGTCGATGCCACGGTCGTGCATCAGGCTGAACTCGGCGGTGCGGAAGGGCGGCGCGATCTTGTTCTTCACGACCTTCACTTTAATCTCCGACCCGATCGGCTCGTCGCCGTCCTTAATCACGGTCGATTTGCGCACTTCGAGCCGCACACTCGCGTAGAACTTCAGCGCCAGCCCGCCGGTCGTGGTCTCGGGGTTGCCGTACACCACGCCGATCTTTTGGCGAATCTGGTTGATGAAGATCATGCACGTGCGGGTCTTGTTAATCGCCGGGTTCAGGATCCGCAAGGCTTGGCTCATGAGGCGGGCTTGCATCCCCATCGAGGCGTCGCCGATGTCGTTGTTGAGTTCGTTCTTCGGCACCAGTGCGGCCACGGAGTCGATGACGATGATGTCCACGGCGTTCGACTTGATGAGCATTTCCGCGATCCGCAACGCCTCTTCGCCGTAACTCGGTTGGCTGACGAGAAGGGAATCGAGATCGACGCCGATTTTCTTCGCCCAACTCGGGTCGAGCGCGTGTTCCGCATCAATGAACGCGGCCACGCCGCCCATTTTTTGCACGTTCGCAATGCAGTGCAGCGCGATCGTCGTCTTGCCGCTCGATTCGTTGCCGTAAATCTCAATCACCCGCGCTCGGGGAATCCCCTTGCCACCGAGGGCCAAATCGAGGCTCAGCGCCCCGGTCGAAATCCCCTCGACGTTCTGCGCCGCAAACTCGCCGAGGTGCATAATCGCCCCTTCGCCGAATTCCTTCTGGATTTGCGACAACGCCGACTTGAGTTCCTTACTGTCGCGGCTGTTCTCAGCCATTTCGCGGCTCCTTCGTTCACTTGTGTTGGAGAATAATAGGTTGGTTGTTGTAGGGGAAGTTTACCCACCAACGCCCCGAGTCGAAAGGTCAGCAGCGAAAAGTGGCATAATGGCAAACGAATGCAGTTCTGCCACAGCATCTCGTCTCGAAGTGATCGAGGGGTCCGATACAACCGACACCGGGGTTGACCGTGTTTTCGGCTGTCTGTTACAGTCTGCGTGAATTGCCCGGTTTGTGGCGTAGGACGCGCCGCGATTCACTAGGATTGCCCGATGGTTTTGTTCGCACAGATTCCGAACCCGGCGACGATGACTGCCGAACAGATTGCGACCCTGCCGGCGGAGCAAGTGGCGTTGCTGAAGGCGGACCAACTCGGCGCGCTACTGAAGCGGCAGGACGAACTGCGGTGGGCGAGCGAGCTGCCGTACTTCCGCGAGCTGCACAACCTGTTGCCGGAGCCGTTCTTTCACACGCAAGGGTTCTTGCTGTTCTTCTTGGTAGTCGGGATTGCGTATTGGCTGATCCCGAAGAAGTGGAACACGGCACGGGTGTGGTTGCTGGTAATCGCCAGCTTTCACTTTTATGCGGCGTGGAATGCGAGCCTGGCGTTCCTGGTCACCGGGACCGCGACGCTGGACTACCTGTTGGCTCGGGGCATTGAACGCGCCCCGAACCGGCGGGTGAAACTCGGGTTGGTGATCTCCAGCATCGTGATGAACCTGGGCATCCTGGTGTACTTCAAATACCGCGGGTTCTTCCTCAACGAATTGCATGATTTGCTGGATGTCGTGGGCGGCACGGCGGGTTTCTCCAGGCTCTCCCCGCTGGACATTCTCATCCCGTTCGGCATCTCGTTTTACACGTTTGAAGCGATCAGCTACGCCGTCGATGTGTACAAGGGGAAGATCAAGGCCGAGCGTAGCTTGCCGCACTTTTTGCTGTTCATTCTGTTCTTCCCACACCTCGTCGCCGGGCCGATTGTGCGTGCGGGGGACTTCCTGAAACAAGCGCACCGGGTGAAGCGGTGGAACTGGGTGCGGGTGCAAGTGGGCGTGCAACTTTTCTTGCTCGGGGTGTTCAAGAAGCTGGCGATTGCGGACCGCATGGCGATTTTCTGCGACGGTTCCCCCGGTACGCCGGGGCCGCTGCTCGACCCCGCCCACCACAACGCCGCCGCGCTTTGGCTGGCGACGTTAGCATATGCCCTGCGCATCTACGCGGACTTCTCCGGCTACTCGGACATGGCACTCGGGACGGCGCACCTGTTCGGGTACAAGCTCACGCAAAACTTCCTGATGCCGTACCTGTCGCCGAACGTCTCCGAGTTTTGGCGGCGATGGCACATCAGCCTTTCGACGTGGCTACGCGACTACCTGTTCATCCCGCTCGGCGGGAGTCGCGGGCCGGGGTGGGCCACCAATCGCAACATCATGATTACGATGCTACTCGGCGGGCTGTGGCACGGCTCGACGTGGAGCTACGTCATCTGGGGCGGGTTGCACGGCTTGTTGCTGATCGGGCACCGCTACTTCCGGATGTTTGCCGACGCCAGACCAAGGCTTTCTGGTCTGTTGCAAACGGTGCCGGGGACGATGCTGCGCGTGCTGGTCACGTTCTTCTGCATGAGCTTGTGCTGGGTGTTCTTCCGCCCCGATCTTCACAACGCGCTGGTCATGCTCGAACGCATGTTCACCGTCGCCATCGACGGCAGCACGTTGCCTCTGCACAACCGCAGCTTGTGGTACACGGTGTTTTTCGTCCTCGGGTGTCACGTGCTTGTCGCACAGGGATTGTGGCAATGGGCGTGGGGTCGAACCCCGCCCGTAATCGTCGGCCTGGGCTACGCAATTGCCTTGACCGCCGCGATGGTATTGGCACCGGAACAAGGGCAATCGTTCATCTACTTCACGTTTTAAGTGGGTGGATTCGTAGGTCGTGGTCGAGCTTCGAGGCCCGAC
>JAYSXU010000527.1:0-1304 GCA_043716965.1 Fimbriiglobus sp. | reverse complement strand
CGCAAAAACTAAGGTCTATTACGACCGGGCAATTGAAATTCTACACGCGAGTAAGGGGTCGGACTCCGTTCACATGGCGGTTCTGATTTCAGGGGTGTTTCAATTGAAGCTGAAGACCGATCAGGTCGCGGACTTGGGTTTAATTGAACGTGCTGTCGCCATCAACACGAAACAGTACGGTCCCAACCACCCTCAGACGGCGGCGCTAGAGTACTACCGCGGACTGGCCTACTACCAAGCAAGCGATTACGCGAAAGCAAATTCCATTTTACTACGAAGTGTGAAGGTAACAAAAGCGAGTCTGGGCGACACGCACCCCGAACTGTTCGCTCACATGAAAATGCTGTCTTTGACGCAATATAACCTTGACGACCGTGAATCCGCGTTGCGAACGATGGACGGCGTCCGGCGGCTAATGCGCACGCACGTGACGAGTGTACTTCCAGGACTCTCACAAAACGACCAGCAGACGTTCATCAAGGAAACCGATACGTTCGCAATGTTTGAAGCTCTCACGATGGGATTGAAGAACGCGACACGAGAAAACTTCGCGGAGACTTCGGCGGCGTGGGCCGTCAATGGGAAAGCTTCGTTGCACGAAACTCGGGCGGCATCAGTCCAGTTGTCGGCGGCGGGGAATTCGCCCCAAGTTCGCAAACTCCGCGACGTGCAGCAAGAGATCGCCTCGCTGACACTCAGTGGCAAGGGTGCGGAAGACGGTCAGACGGGAACGAAGCGCGCGAGCCTGTTGATCCAAGAGAAGGAACTCTCGGCAGCCGTGCGAGATGCGGGTGGGCGGCTTGGGATGCCGCTCCCTTGGATTGAAGCGAAAGAAATTCGCAACCAGTTGGACGTGAACAGTGTGCTGATTGACATCGTAAAATTTGAAGTCACCCCGCTGACGCCCGTCAATGTTAAACGGTACGTGAAAGAAGCCCACTACGCCGCGTGGATCACGCCGAAGGTTGGGCCGGTGCGGGTCGTTGATCTCGGCGTTGCGGATGAAATTGACAAGGGGGTTGCGGCGGTTCGGAAGGAACTGATTGCGGCGTTCGCCAACGTGAAGCAGAACGGGGAACCGGCGGCGGAGAAGCAGTTGACTGCGGTGATGGCGGCGACGGCGGCAAAGGTGCTGCACCCGTTGTTAAAGGAAGTCGGCGCGGCGGACAACCTTGTCATCAGCCCGGACGGGGAGTTGTGGCTGTTGCCGTGGGCGGCGTTGCCGATGCCGGACGGCAAGTACCTGGTGGAAAAGTACACGATCAACCACGTCGTCAGCGGACGGGACTTGCTGAAGTCGCCGG